>CAYVBC010000030.1:0-12690 GCA_964449545.1 uncultured Clostridia bacterium
CCTGCTGGCGTCACTGACCATCCTGCATAAGAAAATTCAGATCGAAAAACACAAGGTCCCGACCGGCACCGCATCGACCTGATCTTCCAGCCCGGAAAAAATTGAGTCCCGCTGTGGGGGTGGAATACCTGTTTTGGTGATTCCAGCAGGAGAAGGGTTAACAAATTAATTATTTTATGGTAGTCTCTTCTCGAAGTGGAGGCGGAGATGAGGACTCGAACGATTGTCGCGGTCATTGTCCGGCAACGCAGTGAAACGTCCGTCAATGTTCAGAAGATCCTTTCCGCCTGGGGATGCATGATCACCACCCGACTGGGATTGCATGAAGGTGTTCTGGACACATGCACCCAGACCGGACTCATTATCGTGGAGATGGTGGGAGAGGAAGAGAAGAAAGAGGAGTTCGTGCGCAAGCTGAATCTGATCAAGGGAGTCCAGGCCAAGAAGATTGACCTGCAGGTGGACTGATCGGACCTCGAACAAAAATAAGGAGGCATTCATGTCATTGTTGGATATCAGGGAATTGCTGAAGTTTTCCGTACGGCTGGAAGAAAACGGCGAAGCGTTCTACCGCAAGTGGGCGGAAAAAGCGGAAATCGTCGAACATAAGAACTTTTTTACTTACCTTGCGGATGAAGAGGTCAAACACAAACGCCTTTTTTCGGAAATGATCGCTCAGGCCGATCCATCCACGATGAGCCCGGAGGTGTACGATGAGTACATCGCTTATCTGCGTGGCTTTACGGATGAAACCCTGTTTAACGAAAAGGTGTATGCAAAAGAGATGAATCAGATATCCGGACTGGCGGACGCCGTGGAGTTCGCGATGCGTCAGGAGCTGGATTCAGTCCTTTTTTACCTGGAATTGAAGACCTTTGTTCCGAAAGATCATGAGCTCATCCTTGAGGAGATCGTCAACGAGGAGAGGCGTCATTACGCCACCTTGCTGCAATTCAAGCGAGACCTGCCCGCCTGATACACTGTCACCCGCGGGTCAGCGGATGTCCGTCATGACCCGGAACCCGGTCCGCCATATACCGGTTTTCGGTAACGATCCGCCATTCAAACTGGTGGCAATGATCTCCATCGGTGATCTGGTCAAGGCACGGTTGAGTGATTCCCGTAGGGAGAACCGGTTTCTGAAAGACTACATCAGTGGACGGTATCCGGGGTAAGGGCTTTCGCTCCCCCTCGCGTTGAAGTGGCCTGATAATTGGGGTATAATCTTTTGCGACGGGGGCAAACGTGATCCGTAAAACCATACTGATTCTCATTGCCGGTGCCCTGCTGGCCACCGGGTGCGGTTATCGACTGTCGGGTACCGGCTCTTTTCTGCCCGAACATATCAAATCCATTCAGATTCGCAACTTTCAGAACAGAACCAGCAGGGTGCAGGCCGAACAATTTGTTACTTTTGCGGTCCGGGACGAATTCCTGAGGCGCAGCCGGTTGAAACTGGTGGAGGTTGTGGACCAGGCGGACGCACTGCTGGAGGGTGAAATCGTCGATTTTGACGTAACGCCTGTTTCCTATTCCGATTCCGCCGCGGACAAGTACCAGGTTCGCATTACACTCAACATCCGTCTCATGGACCTGAAGAATGGGCGGGTGCTGTTTGAGAATCAGCGCCTGCGTTACCTGGATACCTATGAGATCGATTCCGCTGACTTTTTTTCCATGGAGACCGAATCGCTGGAGCGCATTGCCGGGGAGTTTGCCGCTTCCGTGGTGACCGCCATTCTGGAAGATTTCTGATGTCTTCGCAGGGATTCTTCTCTTTCCTGTCACGAATCCGCGGTGACCGGAATCCTTACCCCTTTACCATCTTATACGGTTTCAACGAGTTTCTCGGAGAGTGGATCGTACGCGCCTACGTGAAGGCCTTTCTTGAGGATCCCACGGACTTCAACTTCAGACGCTATTATCTGGAGAACGGGGGAGAGGACAATTGGGAAACGGTGATGAACGAGGCCAGGACCTCCAGTTTTTTCATCCAATCGCGCAAGGTGATCGTGGTTACGGTGAGGGATACCCGGCGCGTCTCCCTCTCCAAGGGGGATGCCCGGCTGCTTCAGGAGTACCTGGAGAACCCGTCGCCCCATTCCCTGGTGATCCTCTATTTTTCCCTGGATCTTCCGCTTGATGATTTCCGCCAGCTGAGCAAGGGAAGGCTGAAAACCCTGCTGAAGGAACTGGATTCGCCCGCTTGTATTCCGGTGGATCTGGATCAGTTTCGGGATTCAGAGGTTTCACGCTATATGACCGATGGTTTGAAGGAGCGGGGTGTCCGGATCACAACCGGCGCTCTGGAACGGTTGAAGGAGATTCTCGGAGAGCGCTTTGTGGCCGCCTTGCAGTGGATGGACCCATTTGAAGCCTGGGCCCAGGGAGAGGGCAGTATTGATATTGATGATATTGACCGGATGGTGACCGGGGTGGATCCCCACTCCATCTGGGATCTCACCGACGCCCTGGAGCAGGAGGACGCGTCCGCCTACCTGCGGGTATTGCGTTACCTCTTTTCAAATGGTGTCAAACCCGCCATGATTATCGGCACACTGGTCACCTATTTCAACAAGATATTTACGGCCCGTTTTCTCCTGCGGCAACACCGCTCCGCCGCTGAAGTCGGTCGCCTGCTTCAGCAGCCCTCCTTTTTTCTGGATCGCTTCATCCGCACGGTGAAGCGCTTTTCCGACGAACGCCTGGCAAGGATCCTGGATCTGGTGTACCGCATGGACTTCGAATCCAAAACCGGGGGAGAGGAGGCGGCCCGCCTGATGCTTCAGCAGTTTATCTTTCAGTTGCGGGCGCGTCGGGACCATGTATAGAAAAAGATCACATCTCCTCCCGCTCTCCCTTCTGGTTATCCTGGTTCTGTCCGGATGTGCTCCCCATTACCGATCTCCCGCAACGGTTCCGGATTCCGCTCCGGGTCACGCATCGCTGGTGATGCGATTTTCCGCGGAGTCCGGAAATGAGCGTCAGAGGGGGAAAGTGGTGGTGGATGTGGATGGAGGTCATAGCCGGCTGCTTTTCCTGAACCCCCTGAACCGGGTGGTCATGGAAATGCGGGTTTCCGGGGAGAGGACCCTGTTGATCAACCGGCGTGACAGGAGTTACTGGGAGGGTGAATTCCGGTACCTGCTGTGGCGATTATGGCGGTTGCGCTTGGATTTCGACTCCCTGCGCGCGTTGCTGTTCTCCAGTTCCCCGCCCTCCGCGGAATTGGATAAAGCCGGTTTCCAGGTCCGGGTGGAACGAGATGAAGATACGGGGAAGTCAGTCCGCCTCGTGATCACCGGGCCGGTCGCGCGTTTGACCCTGAAGGTGTTGCGCCGTCGCCGGGCCGCGGGTCACCTGGAATTGGAAAACCGGGTGGAGGGGATGCGTCTGCTGGATCTCGAAGGAGTGATTTACCGTGGTGAATAGCGGTCCCGGACCCTTTACGCTGCACTCCTGCGCCAAGATCAACCTGGGGCTCGAGGTGGTGGGTCGCCGTCCGGATGGATACCACCTGCTGCGAACCCTGTTCCAGACCATCGATCTCTGGGATGAGATCCACCTGACGCCCCGTGACGATGGGAAGCTGATGCTGACGGGGGATCATCCCGGTGTCCACTGGGACGACACCAATACCATCGCCGCCGTTTTCCGGGAACTGGATCGCCGGTTCGGTATGCCGCATGGATTCGATATCCGGGTTCATAAACGGATCCCGCCGGGCGCGGGGCTGGGTGGCGGAAGCGGCAACGCGGCCGTATGCATGTTGTTTTTCGCCAACTATTTCGGTTTGCGGATGGAGCCGCGGATATGGGTTGAACTGGCGGCCCGGGTGGGCGCTGATATCCCGTTTTTTCTGGCCGGAGGCACCGTGGCGGCCAGTGGCATCGGGGATCAGCTGACCCTGCTGGATGACCTGCCCGATTCCGGCATGATTGTCGCCCTGCCGGAAATCCAGGTGCCCACGGCCCGGATTTACCGGGCCTTTCGCTTGACATCAGCGCAGGGAAAAAGTAAAATAAGTATCTTTTTAGAAACCGGTCAAATGACGGTTCTGGACAATCAACTGGAGCCGGTTACGTTTCGATTGTTTCCGGAGATAAAAGCGATTAAGGAAGGTATGTTGGCATCCGGATGTGATTTCGCGGCCATGAGTGGAAGTGGTGCTGCCGTTTACGGCATGCCTGCCCCGGATGCTCGCCTGGACCGGCGGTTGCGTGGCATCCCTGTTGTCCGGACACGTTTCGTGTCCCGGAGTGAGTATGAGAAGCGGATTGGGGCGTGGCCAAGCGGTAAGGCACCGGTTTTTGGAGCCGGTATTCGGAGGTTCGAATCCTCCCGCCCCAGTAATTCCTGAGCAGGCAGGTTGGAATGAATAGGAAAAAGAGAATTCTGGTTTTTTCGGGTTCATCGAACCCTTCGCTGGCAACGAGTATCGTGGACCATATTGGCTGCGAGCTTGCGGAGTGCACTCTGACCACATTTTCCGATGGAGAAATTCGTTTCCAGAGTCATGAAAATGTGCGTGGCGCGGATGTGTTCATTATCCAGTCATTGGCCGGGGATATTAATTTCCATATCATGGAACTGCTGCTCATGGCGGATGCACTGAAACGGGCTTCGGCCCTGCGAATCACCGCGGTGATTCCCTATTACGCCTACGCGCGCCAGGACCGCAAGGATCGGCCGCGGGTTCCCATATCGGCACGGCTGGTGGCGGACCTGCTGGAAACCGCGGGCTTTACACGGGTACTCACCATTGACCTGCATGCCAACCAGATTCAGGGATTTTTCAATATTCCCGTGGACAACCTGATGGCGCTACCGATATTTGTGCCTTATGTGCGTCAGTTTCCGGGTATTGACCTGGACAACCTGGTGATCGTGTCCCCGGATGCCGGAGGTGTGGAACGGGCCCGTCATTTCGCCCGTCCCCTGCAGGCAGGGCTGGCCATCGGCGACAAACGCCGCTCTCAGCCCAACGTGGCCGAGGTGATGCACATCATCGGTGAGGTGGACGGTAAGGATGCCATTGTGGTGGATGATATCGTCGATACCGCGGGAACCATGACCCAGACCATTCGGGCCATCAAGTCCAATGGCGCAAAGCGCGTATTCGCTGCCTGCACCCATGGAATTTTTTCCGGAGAAGCGATCGCAAGGATTAATGATTCTCCGCTGGAAAAGATATTTGTATGCGACACCATCCCGCAGGAAGCGCACCTGGCAGCCTGTGACAAGATTCAAGTCATGCCCGTGGCACGGCTTTTTGCCGACGCCATCAGCAGTATTCATGACGAAACATCGGTATCAAAGTTGTTTCTGGTTTAATTCAGCATAGAATAAGAGGTGTAACAAATGGAAAACATTATTAACGTAAAGGCGGAAGCCCGGGAGCAGGTGGGCAAGAAGGTTGCAAAGAAACTGCGGCGTGAGGATCGGGTTCCGGCCATCATATACGGTGGGAAAAAGGAAACCATTCCCATCTCCATCAGCAGGGAGGACCTGAGTATCATCCTGCGCTCGGAGAAGGGGAACAACGCCATTCTGAGAATCCATCGCGCGGATGTCATCGTGGATGCCATGCTCAAGGAGATTCAGTACGATTATCTCCAGGACACGCCAATCCATGTGGACCTGATCCGTATTGACCTGAAAAAGGAAGTGGATATCAGCGTTCCGGTCACCATTGTGGGTGACGCCATCGGTGTTCGAGAAGAGGATGGTATATTCGACTTCGTGACCCGCTCCCTGGACCTGCGCTGTCTGCCCACACAGATCCCCAACACCATTACCGTGGATGTCTCCGAGCTTCATGCCGGAAATTCCATCAAACTTGAGGATGTGGATATTCCCGGAGAAATTCACTTTCTTTCCGATCCCCGTTCCGTCATCTGCGCCGTCACCTCCAAGGTGGCCGAAGAGGTGGAAGAGGTTGAGGAAGTGGAAACTGTTGAGGGCGAGGAAGCCGAATCTTCGGAAGAGGAAACTCCTGCTGAAGAGGCATAAGAGGAGGCGTTCATCACTGTCTTCGTGGGGCTTGGCAACCCGGAACCCGGATATCGCGGAAGTCCGCACAATGCCGGTTTTGACTGCATCGACCACCTGGACAGGCGCCTGAACTTGACGGAATCCATGGAACTCGGGAATGTGACCGCCCGCAAGGGAAAGTACCGTGATCATCTCGTGGTGCTGGCCCGTCCCCTGACCTATATGAACGCGTCGGGTGAAGGCGTGGCGAGACTGATGGATCACCTGGAAGCGGATATCTCCGAGTTGGTGGTGATAACGGATGACATGGATCTCTTCATTGGCGAGGTCCGTGTGAAACCGGGCGGAAGTCCCGGCACCCACCGGGGCATGCAATCCGTGGTTTCATGCCTGGGCCGTTCCGATTTCGCCCGGGTACGAATCGGGATCCAACCCCTGGACCAGCCACCTTCAGACCTGGTGGCCTATGTTCTGACACCCTGTGAGGGTGAAATGGGCGAGGCCCTGCGGACCGGCGTGGAACGGGCGGCGGATGCCTCCGTGGCCCTGCTGAACGGAGAGATGGCTACTGTGATGAATCGTTTCAACCGAAAGAGTCGTCGGGAGAATGAGAATCCCGGTAAAAATATACTCTTTGCTCCCACCGGGGGCTGCCGGGCCCTGGACGGGTCCGGAGCGGCACAAGCCGCATTAATCCAAAAGGAGTCATTATGCATCGATCGTACGAAATCGGGTTCATTCTGAACCCGGAGACAACCGAAGAAGAGGCCAAGAAGATCACCGATATGGTGGTCTCCCTCGTGGAGAAGAACGAGGGCAAGGTTGAAAAACTCGACGAATGGGGTCGAAAGAAGATGGCATTCCCCATTGAAAAACATGAGGAAGGAATCTATTCCTTTATCAATGCCACCATGGATGGCGGCAATGTGATTGAGCTGGAAAAACGCATCAAGCTGAATGAAAAAGTCCTGCGCTATATCATCGTGCGCCTGGATGAACGGATGCGCAAGAGCAACCGGCTGGTCAAGAAATGGAAGCGTCATGATGAACGGCGTTCCCGTGACAGCGTGAGCAGTCAGGGAACCTCCTCCGAACGCGCTCCCAGAGAGCCCAGAGAACCCAGGGAACCCAGAGAACCCAGAGAAACAAGGGAAACAAGGGAAACCAGGGAACAAAAGGAGGTAAACGATGGCGACTAGACCTTCAGGACCCCCTCGCAGGGGAGGCGGAAACAAGAAATTTTATTTTTCGCGTAAGAAATACTGCATCTTCTGTAAAGATCGGGTGCAGTTCATCGACTACAAGAACTCAAAGCCCCTGGAACGTTTCATGATGGAAACGGGCAAGATCGTCCCCTCACGGGTGAGCGGTGTGTGTCCCTACCACCAGAAACAATTGACCAAGGCGATCAAACGCGCCCGGCACATGGGGCTGTTGATGTTCGCGGAATCCAGGAGAAGCTGACATGAAGGTGCTGCTGACAGAAGAGATCGAAAACCTCGGCATCGTGTGTGATGTGGTGGAAGTGAAGCCCGGATACGCGCGCAACTTCCTGTTCCCCCGTGGCCTGGCCGTGGAAGTCACGCCCCACAACATGAGGCTGATGGAACGGAAAAAAGCGAAGTATCTCAAAGAGATGGAATCACTGCGCCAGTCCGCTGAAGGGCAGAGAGAAAAGCTCGAGGCACTGGTTCTTGATTTTGAACGTAAGGCCGGTGAAAACGGCGTACTTTTCGGATCCGTCACCACGTCTGATATTGAGAAAAGGCTGGAAGAGATGGGGGTTGAAGCGGATCGAAAACGCTTTCACCTTCCCGAACCCATCAAGAAGGTGGGCCGCTTCTCCTGCATGTTCAGACTCCACCCCGAGGTGGTGGCTGAATTGAAGGTTGAGGTAAAACCCGAGGGCGAGCTGGAAGCCGTGGCCGTGGAAGAAGTGGTCGCGGAAGCGGAACCCCCGGTGGCGGAAGCGGTTGAAGTGAAAGAGGAAAGTGATTCTATTACCGAAGATTCCTCTGAGGAATCCGCGGAAGAAGAACCGAAGACTGAGGAAGAGTAGACCATATCCGTCGGGGCGGTTCGCCGCCCCGACGGGGATTCCCGCTGCGGGCACCGCGGCGAGGGAGGGAGTGCCATGCCGGAACGCGGCAAATCCGAACTGATCCCCGCCATGCCCCATGATGAGTTTTCCGAAAGGGCCCTGATCGGGGCCATGCTCATAGACAACCGCTATGTGAACGAAGTGTTCTCGGAAATTACTTCCGAGGATTTTTACCGGGAGGGGCACAAGATCATCGCGGCCGCTATTGATAACCTGGTAAACCTGGGGAAAACGGCCGATATCGTGACCGTTCCGGGACTCCTGAAGCGTCGCAAGCAATTGAAAATCGCCGGGGGGCACGAGTATGTTTCCGCTCTGGTGGACGGAATTCCGGAAAAAATTCAAATTACGGAGTATGTCCAGACCGTAAAGGAGCGTTCCGCGTTGCGTGAGATCATGCGCGCGGCAATCGGCGTGGTCCAGAAGGGGGGGAATTCTCCGGTAGAGGCGGAAACCATCCTGGATGAGCTCCAGACGGATATCATCAAAATCTCGGAAAACCGCGTGAAACGGGGCTTTCGTGTCACCGGAGATCTTGTCGCCCCTACCGTGGACCTCATTGAACGCATTCAGAAACATGGGGAAAGTGAGGGGCTGAAAACCGATCTGACTGAATTGGACAACATGACCGCGGGATTTCATCCCGGAGATTTCATCGTCATCGCCGCCCGCCCCTCCATGGGGAAAACGGCACTGGGTCTGAATGTGGCGGCCCGAATGGCCATCAAGTACGAAAAAACAGTGGGGTTTTTTTCCATCGAAATGTCCCGCACCCAGATCCTGATGCGTCTGCTCGCACAGGAAGCCCGGGTATCGATGGCCGCGCTGCGGACCGGCCGGCCCCGCCTGACCCAGAAGGAATGGGGTAACCTCGAACTGGCCGGGTCCAACCTGGCACGGGCCCAGCTCTTTATTGATGATTCTCCGAGCCTCTCCATTGTGGAGATGAAAACCCGGGCCCGGCGCCTGAAAAACGAACGCAACCTGGATATTGTATTTATCGATTACCTCCAACTGGTCAAGGTTGGGGGAGACCTGGTTCGGCGCAGTGATTCACGCGCGCAGGAAGTGGCGGCCATCAGCGCGGCACTGAAGGAGATGGCCAAGGAACTGGCCATCCCGGTGGTGGCCCTGGCCCAGCTCAACCGTTCACCGGAGACACGGGGAACCCGCCGGGGGGAGGGTCCCAAGTACCAGTTGTCCGATCTGAAGGAGAGTGGCGCCATTGAACAGGATGCCGATCTGGTGATGTTCCTGCACCGGGATGAACAGAATGACCGGGACACGGAACGAAAGGGAGAAGCCGACCTCATCGTGGCCAAGCAGCGTAATGGACCCACGGGAAGGATCATCCTGACCTATATTGACAAATATACCAAGTTTCTCAACTACCAGAGCGCAGCCGGAGTGGACGCTGATTTTTCCTGATTTTCTCCATGGTTGAAACCACGGTGGGAGAGAAAGCGTCTTAATGGGTAGTACCGATATGAAAGAACTCATTGCCGGATTAAAAGCAAAGGACCGCCATGCCTTTGAGCAGGTGATGGCCATGTTCAAGACAAGAATATTCAATTATCTCAGGGTCCTTGTCCATGATCGTGACCTGGCCGAAGAGTTGACCCAGGATACCTTTGTGAAAGTGTATTTCAAGGGCCATACCATTCGCACGGAGAACCTGAAAGCGTGGATTTTTACCATTGCCACCAATCTGGCGCGCAACGAGTTCCGCCGTCGACGGATCCGGTACTGGCTTTCCCTGGATGATCTGAGTGACGCCGTCATCTCCGTGGATCCCACCATGGATGATGACCTGACGCTACGGGAACTGGTGGGGCGTCTGCCGGACAAGTACCGGGTGCCGCTGGTCATGAAGGAGATCGACAATTTTTCATTCAATGAGATTGCCGAGATCACCGGTCGGCCGGTGGGAACGGTAAAAACCCTGGTATTCAGGGGCAAAAAGCGGATGCGGGATATGATCGAAAACGATGGACGAAAACCGGAAACCCGGCGCCCGATTCATGAAGAGGGCCTTGCCGGAGTCCTGGTGAATGGAGGTTCGGAATGAGCAGACTTGACGACCTGATGGCAAATGGACGCGAGGAGCTGGGATTATCCGCTGATTTTGAAGAGGGTGTGTTTAACCGGATCACGCGCCGGAAACAGCAGCGGCGCACCGCGGTGATCACTTCCGTGGTCTCAGCGGTACTGGGTTTCGCTTTCGCCCTATTCCTGTCACTGCCGCGCACAGCCACCATTCCGTCCATGCAGGCCCGGAATCCCGTTTCTCCAACCCTGGAGAAGGAGGTGATCCCGGTGATTGAAGATGTCACCTTCTCCACATACGGGCGGAACACCCATTACGCGATTGAGCAGGTCAGTCTGGAGGAGGAAAGCGAACTCTGACCCAGAGGTTGACCCGGGTTTTATTCCATGGTATCCATAGGGACTGCGCCCGTGGAGGATCCATGAAAAACCGGCTCTTATCGATTGTTCTCCTTTGCCTGCTTCCCCTTTCCCTGTACTCCCTGGATGTGGAGTTTCCACTGGTTCAGTCCATGGCCCATTTTCCCTTCCCCACAACCCGTTCTCCGGGCCCGGGAGGCCGGGAATTTTTTCTGGAATTGAACCATTCAAATATCTATTCCTATGATTCCACGCGTTTCAATGTGAATGATATGGAAATATTTGGCGTTACGGTGGGTTTCAGATATGGGCTGGGACCGAATCTGACACTGGAGGCGGCTCAGCGGGTGAGTTTCATGACCCCCGGGGTACTGGATCCCGTGATTGTCGGGTTCCATGATATTTTCGGCCTGAAGCAGGGAGGGCGGGGAGAGTATCCGGAAAACCAGGTCCTGTATCGGCTGGGGGAGGCGTTCCATTATTCCGAAAATCGCGTGGCTCTCCTGCCCCTGGTGGTGGGCGTATGCGCCCGCGTATGGCATCGACCCGGCGCGGAAGCAACCCTTCGATTGTCCGCGGGGATCCCGTTGGATTCTCACCATGGGTTTTCGTCTGACCGCCCCTTTGTGACTGCGGGGTTGACCCTCGCGCTTTCCGGGGAGGACTGGCGATTCAGGGTGAATCCGCGTATATCGTTTTTCCGTTCTCCCTCCTGGGCGGAGGGTATTCCCATACGGGAGCGGATCGCGGCACTGGAAGTGGGCGTCCGTTACCGGCGGTGGTCATTGGACATGTTGCTGCGTTCCTCTCCTTTCGAGGAAACGGAGTTGTCCAACCGTGCCTGGGCGATCCGCCTGGGCTTTCGCCTTCTCCCATGGCTGGAACTGGCCATTATCGAGGAGTTTCCTCCCATGGACACCACGGCGGATGTGACCTTCAGCTGGCGTGTGATTCTTCCGGTGAGGCGGTAACCGCGTTATTCCCAGACTCCGGAAAGGCGTTGACCGCATCCCGCGCAATTCCCCGTTGTGATCCCCGTTACACGGGCCTGGTATCCCCTGCGTTCCACCCGCACCGCTCCACATCCGGGGCAGCGGGTATCCGTCCAGTTTCCGTCCGGGATGTTGCCCCCATACACGTAAGCGAGTCCCTGTTCATGGGCCTGTTCCAGTACGGATTGGATGGACCGCAGGGGAGTGGCCGGAGTTTTCATCCGGTATTGGGGGAAGTAACGGGAAACATGCCAGGGGATCTCCGGGTCCAGTTCATGTAGAAACCCGATGATTCCGGTGATCTGGTCTGAATCCGTGTTGAGTTCGGGGATGAGCAGGGTGGTGACCTCGAGCCAGATACCCAGGGTATGCAGGCGGGCGAGGGTGTCCAGCACGGGCTGAAGCCGGGCGCCGCAGTGCTTCCTGTAGAATTTGTCGGAAAAGGCTTTGAGGTCCACGTTGGCCCCGTCCATGACCGGCGCCAGCATGTCCAGGCAGGCTTCGCTCATATATCCGTTGGTGACCATGACGTTTTTAAGCCCCCGGTCGCGGGCGATGGTGGCCGTTTCCAGCATGAGTTCGAAAAATATGGTGGGTTCCGTGTAGGTATAGGCCATCGATCGGCACCCCGCGGCAATGGCCGCATCCACCAGGTGCTCCGGAGAGATCGATTCTCCGGAGGGAGGGTATCCCTCCCGCAGTTGGGAGATGGAATGGTTCTGACAGAAACTGCAGCGAAAGTTGCATCCCATGGCCGCCACGGAAAATGAGGTGGTTCCGGGCAGAAAGTGGTAGAGGGGTTTTTTCTCAATGGGGTCCGCGTTGGCCGCGATCACGCGGTCAAAGTTGAGACTCACCAGGCGTCCGTCCCGGTTGGCCCTCACCCGGCAGATGCCCAGGCCATCCGGCGGGATGGTGCATTCATGGGCACAGAGGTCACACTGGACCGCCCCGTTTTCCAGAGAGTGAACCAGCAGAGCGGTTTTCATTGTATTTTACCTGTTCGCGGACCTGCCCAGCAACTCCATGACCCGTTCCCGGATCAGGGGCGCGGCAACGGCACCCACCAGCTGCGCGGAGACGGTCCCCCCCTTCATGAAAAGGAGGGTGGGTACGCTGCGGATGCGGAAGCGGGCGCAGGATTTCGGGCTTTCGTTCACATTGATTTTCAGGAAGCGGACCTGTCCCGTGAACTCT
>CAYVBC010000031.1:0-12585 GCA_964449545.1 uncultured Clostridia bacterium
TCGTCAGAAGCTTCATCGGATCGAAATTGACAAAATAGAGATTCTGCCCGCCTCCAAGACGGCGGACAAGCCCGCCTCCAAGACGGCGGCCAAGCCCGCTGCTAAACAAACCGTGGCCAAGACGGCGGATAAACCTGCTGTTGCGAAAAAGACTGTTGCGACTAAGACTGCAACGGTGAAGAAGCCCGCCTCCAAGACGGCGGATAAACCTGCTACCGCGAAGAAAGCTACGGCGGCTAAAACTGCGGCCAAGCCCGCTGCTAAAAAAGCCGTGGCCAAGACGGTTGATAAACCTGCTGTTGCGAAGAAGACTGCTGCGACTAAGACTGCAACGGTGAAGAAGCCCGCCTCCGCCAAGGCTACAGCGGGTAAAAAGTCCGCCTCCAAGACGGCGGACAAGAAGGAGAGTAACTGATGGCGCATAAAAAATCCGGTGGAAGTGCAAAGAACGGTCGCGACAGCATCTCAAAACGCCTTGGCGTTAAGAAGTATGGCGGTGAAGAGATCAACGCCGGTTCCATTATCGTGCGTCAGCGGGGCACCCGCATCAAACCCGGCCATAACGTGGGCATCGGCAGGGACGACACTCTTTTCGCTCTGGTTACGGGGAAAGTCCAGTTTGTCACCCGGAACAAGCGAAAATTTGTCGAGGTGGTTCCCAATTAGGCTGTTTTCCGGTATGCCCCGCCCGATTCTTCCGGAGGTCAGCTCCCGGAGTACCGGCGGGATGAGGCATTTCCTTTTTCTTCCTTCCGAAGTTCTAAATCCATGTTTGTCGATCGAACTGTAATCACCTTTCGTGCCGGGCACGGAGGGAACGGGTGCGTCAGCTTCCGCAGGGAAAAACATGTTCCCCATGGAGGACCGGATGGCGGGGATGGCGGCCATGGCGGCAGCGTGATCCTCATCAGTGATCCGGATGTCCACTCTCTGGTGGATTTCAAAAATCAACGGAACATCCGTGCCGAAGATGGGGCCCCGGGTCACGGAAAAAACAAAACCGGCCGGAGTGGTCCGGATGCGCGTATCGCCGTCCCCCCGGGGACGGTGGTCAAAACCCATCCGGATGAACGGTTGATCTACGATTTTGACGGACCCGGTCAGGAGTTTGTGCTGGCCGCCGGAGGTCGTGGAGGCCGGGGAAACACGCGATTTAAATCCTCCGTGAACCAGGCGCCCCGCCGAGCGGATCATGGCACCCCGGGAGAATCCGTCACCGTTGTTCTTGAACTGAAACTGATTGCATTCGCCGGTCTGGTGGGTTTGCCCAATGCCGGAAAATCCACCCTCATCTCCCGAATCAGCGGCGCCCGGCCCAGAATTGCCGATTACCCCTTCACCACGTTGACACCCAATCTGGGCGTTGTGTATCATGGCTATGACAACCTGGTGATTGCCGATATACCAGGAATCATCGAAGGTGCCCACCTTGGAGAGGGGATGGGGCTGAACTTCCTGCGCCACATTGAACGTAACCGGGTGATCGTGTATCTTATAGACGTGTCTGAACTGGATGGTTCCGATCCTCTGGCCACTTTTTTGCTTCTGCGGGGTGAATTGGCCGCTTATAATCCGGGACTGATCAAGAAAAACTGTATTGTGGTGGGGAATAAAACGGACCTGATTCAGGACCAGCCTAGAGAGGGCGCGGACCGCCTTCGGGAACATTGTGTTGTAGAGGGTCTTCCATACCTCGAAATTTCAGCCCTGGCGGGCCGAAATCTGGATGAACTGAAAGTATTGCTTTTTGACCTTTACCATGGGAAATAGAGTCGGAATATTGGGGGGTACCTTTAATCCGGTACATCGCGGGCATGTGGAGCTGGGCCTGGTGGCGTTGCGTACCTACAAACTGGACCGGGTGATGTTCATCCTCAGTGCCACCCCCCCGCATAAAAAAGAGGATCCGGTGGCGGATGCGCGTCATCGCTACGACATGTTGAAGGCCGCGCTGGAACCCTACCCGGAGTTGATCCCCAGTGATATGGAGATGGGCCGTCCCGGAGATTCCTATTCCATCGAAACGGTTACCCGGCTCCAGAGTCTGTACCCGGAAGATTGCTTTCTGTTTCTGTCGGGGAGTGAAGGATTTCTGAAGATTCGTACATGGAAATCGTGGCGGAGACTGTTGACACTGATTGCTTTTGTCGTGGCGTTGAGGTCTCCCGGACACATGGAACGGATTCGCGCATTACTGGAATCTGAAAAAATCCCCCTGCACCGGTTCCCCGATTCCGCGGACCGGGCACCGGCAATAAATGTGTTTTCCTATGATTCCGAAACCCTGGGAATCTCATCCACGGGCGTGCGGCGGAAACTGCATGAAGGAATTTCCGTGGAGGAGATGGTGTCCCCGGAGGTGAATTTGATTCTGGAGGAAAAGGGTTTATATGGAGAGTGAAGCGTATCAGGGAGTACTGGAAGATCTGAAGCGCAGGCGAATTCCACCGGCTGTAAAGGATGCCGTACGCGCGATGTTGGATAAACAGGCACAGGACGTGGTGGTGCTGAAAATCCTGGGGATCAGTGATGTGACGGACTACATGGTGATCGGACACGGCAACAGCAACCGTCAGAACACGGCCATTGTCTCGGAAGTACGCCGTCGTCTGCGAACCGTCCATCGGCGAAAAGTCACGCATGTGGAGGGGGAGCGCCTGGGAGAATGGATCCTGATGGATTATTTTGATTTTGTGGTCCATGTGTTTTCCTCGGAAAACCGGCGCAAGTTCGCGCTGGAGAAGTTATGGATGGATGCAAAACGATACGATTTTTCCGTCCGTTGAACGACTGACGGCCCCCGGCTCCCTGGAGGTCCGGAGAAGACTGGACCGGGTGGCCATGTTGGAAACTCCGGTCCTGCTCCTGGGAGAGACGGGGAGTGGAAAAGATGTCTGGGCTGAATATCTTCATGCCATGAGTAATCGTTCTCCATTGCTCAACCTCCACTGCGGGGATGTGCCTGAGACGCTCCTGGAGAGTGAATGGTTTGGTTATCGCCGCGGTGCGTTCACTGGCGCGGAACGGGATTTTCCAGGAAAGTGGGCTTCCGCGGAAAACGGTACCCTTTTTCTGAACCGGGTGGACCTGCTGGACCTGAATCTTCAGGCCAAACTGTTGCGAATCATTGAACGGCGTCGGTATTTCCCCCTGGGAGATGTCACGGAACGGTTGGTCCGGGCCCGGTTTGTCTTCAGCGCGGGCCAGGACCTGGAAGCGCGGGTCCGGGACGGAAGATTCCGCGCGGATCTTTTTTATCGGATCTCCACTCTGGTGGTGACCATTCCTCCCCTGAGAGAGCGTCCGGATGACGTCCGTTCCCTGTTGAACCATTTTTCCGTGGAATCCGGGGTGCCGCTGCGTCTCAGTGGCAGTGGCTGGCGCCGGTTGTGCGAATATCCGTGGCCGGGAAATATCCGGGAACTCCAGAACATGGTGGCGTCCGCTCGGATTGTGGGCGGAGCCGTGAGTGACGACACGGTGGAGGCACTGGTCAAAGACGCGGGAACCATCCTCGAAATCGCCCTTGCCCGGGAGTGGTCAATGGATCGCATGGAGGAGGAGTATATCCGATTCCTGGTTCGCAAGTATCCCCGTCGGACCACTGTTGCGCGAATTCTCGGAATTTCCCGCAAGTCTCTGTACAACCGGTTGAAGCGTTATGAATCGAATTGAATTGATCAGTGTCGGAAAGCTGAAATTTCGCGAATTTCAAAGTCTTGAAGAAAAGTATTTACAACGCATTCAATATTATGTAAAATTCTCGCTCAAAAATCTGCGGGAGCAGAAGGTTGCGGATGAGAAAGTTTTGCGGGTCAGGGAAGGGGAACAGATGCTGAGTGCGTTGAGCAAACAGGATCATGTGGTCTGCCTGGATGTGGCGGGACGTCGGATGAATTCTCCGGATTTCGCCGCCTTCATCGGGCGATGCATGGCGCAGGTGCCCGGTCGACTGGTTTTCATGGTGGGTGGGCATACGGGCTTCTCTGAAGCCGTGCTGGCAAGGGCCAATGAGCGGATTTCATTTTCTCCCATGACATTTCCCCATGATCTATTCCGCATTCTGTTTCTTGAACAACTGTATCGTGCCCTGACCATTGTGAAAGGGCATTCGTATCACCGCTAGAGTGAGGAAATCATGGATCCTATTGAATTAAAACGATTCGAATCGAGGCTGCTGAAGCTTCGGGAAGAGCTGGGGCGCCTGGTGCGAGCGCAAAATGGAGATAGTGACGGCGGGCGTGATACCATGGACGAAGTGGATCAAGCCACGGAATCGGTGGAAAGAGAGTTCGGCTCTCTTGCGGCCACCAATGCCCGCGCGCATCTTCATGACGTGTCCGAGGCCCTGGAACGCATTAAAAAGGGAGATTTCGGATTGTGCCGGGAATGCGGCAAGCCGATTCCCATCAAGCGTTTGAAAGCGCTTCCCTTCGCCCACCATTGCGTTGAATGTCAGCAGGCATTGGAAGACGACTTGTAGGTCCGTTTTACCGGATTACGGGTTGCATGAAACAGGGAATTGTTCTAACCTGAATTAGAAAGGCAATACGAGGAGGCATCACCATGTTCAATGCAAATGTATACCGGAAACGTCGTGAGCAGTTGCGCCGGGTCCTGGGCTCCGGAATCCTGTTGTTCCCGGGAAACGGGGAAAGCGCGATGAACTATCCGGGCAATCCGTATCCGTTTCGTCAGGACAGCAGTTTTCTCTATTTTTTCGGTGTTGATCAGCCTGGATTTACGGGCCTGATCGATGTGGATGAAGATCGGGATTACCTGTACGGGAATGATTTTTCCATAGATGACATCATCTGGATGGGGCCTCAGCCCTCGGTCAAAGAGCTGGCCGGCCAGGCGGGTGTGGATTTGACTGGAGATCTGGAGCGGTTGGGCGAACGCCTGATTGCAGCTGTATCCGCCGGGCGCCGCATCCATTTCCTTACTCCCTACCGGGCGGAGACCACTCTGCAGCTGGCGGAGTGGCTGGGTTTGAACCCCGCCGCCCTTGCTCGATACGCATCGTTGCCCCTGACTCAGGCAGTGGTGGCCCAGCGGGAGTTGAAGTCCGCCGAGGAAGTTCGTGAAATCGAAAAGGCCCTGGCCATTTCAGGGCATATGTATGAAACCGTGATGGCGCTGACCCGTCCGGGAGTAAAGGAAAGTGAAGTTCATGGCGCCCTGGTGGGAACGGTCGTTCGTGCCGACAGCGCCACCTCTTTCCCGACGATCCTGTCGGTTCATGGCGAGACACTGCACAACCATTATCATGGCAACCGGATGCGTGACGGAGACCTCCTGGTCGTGGATTCAGGCGCGGAGTCGCCGGAACATTACGCGTCGGACATCACCCGGACTTTTCCGGTGAGCGGTCGTTTTTCTCCAGTGCAGCGCAGCGTGTATGAAACCGTTCTGAACTCGCAGCTCGCGGCCATTGAGGCCATAGGGCCGGGAGTCCGCTTTCTGGATGTTCACCTGGAGGCCGCGAGGGTGATCGTCAAAGGATTGAAAGAATTGAACCTGATGAAGGGCGATGTCGAAGAAGCCGTGTCCGCCGGTGCCCACGCTTTGTTCTTTCCCCATGGACTGGGTCATATGATGGGACTGGATGTGCATGATATGGAAAACCTGGGAGAAGACCATGTGGGATATGACGAAACCATCACCCGCAGTCGTCAGTTCGGGTTGTCCGCCCTGCGCATGGCGCGGGCGCTTCGTCCCGGATTTGTTCTTACCGTGGAACCCGGAGTGTACTTCATCCCGGCCCTGATGGATCAGTGGGCCAGGGAAGAGAAACATGCTTCATTCATCAACTATTCGGAGTTGAGCGCCTTCCGGGAATTCGGAGGGATCCGCATCGAGGATGATGTGCTGGTGACCGATACGGGACATCGGGTTCTGGGTCCCGGGATTCCCAAAACGGTTGAAGAGATTGAAAAAGGTTTGAGCGACTGAGGAATCAGGCCTTTTGCGGATCCTTCAGGGTCCCCGGAATGGCATCGGGAACGGGGAATCCGAATTCCACCAGGCCCGCGGGTTTCCCGTCACGCATCCAGGGAAACTGATGAATCAATCGTGATCCGTCCTCGCGACGGATTATATAGGTGTTGGTTGTGGGGCGCTGTAACATGCTCTTTAACTTTTCGCGGGCGTTTCCGGAATGGCAGTCCAGCAGGTTTTGACCCAGCAGGGCTTCTCCGCCGTACTTCGCGAAGCTCCGAACGGATTCATGGTTCATTTCCACGATTGTTCCCTCCAGGTCGCATACGGTGATGGCAATCCCGGCTTCAAGCCGCCAGTCGGAGACGATGCTGTCGGTTTCCTGTGAGTGGGTCATCCTTTTTTTCCTTGCCCGTGAAATATCGATTGGGCTTTGGCGGGGAGGGTGAAAGCGGCCTTGTGAATCTCGCTGGAATAGTAGCGCATGGGGCCCGGAGGAGCCGCTTTATGGGGCGGAAAATCCCGCAATGGGTCGGGGCCCAGAGAGCAGAAGCTGAATCCGATCAGCCCGCTGGGGTAGGTGGGGACCAGCGTGTAATAGTAGCGGTACACGGGGAAGATTCGCCGGGAGAAAATCGCAATATCCCGGATCAGGTCTCGGTGGTACATGAATGATTCCGACTGGGTCACCACGATTCCGCCGGGCTTCAATGCCCGTTTCATATTCACGTAGAATTCTTCGCGGAACAGGACTTCCGCCGGGCCGACAGGGTCCGATGAGTCAACGATGATCAGGTCGTAGGCGGATTCGTGTCTGGATATGAAATCCGCTCCGTCTTCATGGAAAACGCGAACCCTTGGGTCGTTGAAGCTGGACGCCAGGGCGGGAAAATGGCGGCGACAGACCTCCGTAACCATGGGGTCAATCTCACATAGATGCGTTTCGCCCACGGAAGCGTGCCGCAGCACCTCTCTCAACGTGCCGCCGTCTCCACCTCCGATCACCAGTACCCGGACGGGGTCCGGGTGGGAGTTGAGGGGCACATGGGCGATCATCTCGTGGTAATGGGCCTCATCGAATTCCGTTAACATGATGACGCCGTCATGAACAAGCATCCGTCCGAAGGGTTCGGTGTCAAATACTTCGATCTTCTGAAAATCGGATTGGACCGATTCAATCAGCGAGCGGGTGCGAATCTTGAGGGCGCGTCCCAGGTGAAGATCCAGTTTTTCTTCAAACCAATGCGACATGGCGCAATCTCCGTATGCGAACGGGGAACCCTGTGGCTGGGGGATCCCGATCCGGCTATTTTCTCAGAACGATGTTGCGATTGGCCACCCGCCCTTCAAAGAAGCGGGCGCAGAATTCAGCCGCGTCATCGGGATCATAGTACTTGCAACTGAAAATATCCAGATACGCAGTCTGGGTGGCGTTGGCGAAATGGGCGGAGATGAGCGAGGTTTCGATCAACTGGGTCAATGAATATCCACTGACCTTCGGATCATTCCCGAAATCCACGATGATGGGTTCGCCGAAACGCTGCATGTCAATGTGGTCGCATAGTTCAATAACGAATCTGCGAATGGCTTCCGGATCGCGGATTGTCTCGGAATTGCAATCATGGATATCCAGGCTGGTCAGCAGGCCCCAGGCCTGCTGCTTTTCAAATTCACTTTTATAATCAAGCGCTGATTCAGGCATTTTTTTCTTCCAGTACCGCAGGTTTATGCAGCAGTTTGACGGGGAGGTCAATCAGTCCCCGCTTGATCTCACTGACCGAAATGTGATTGGATTGAAACGCCTCTTTCAATGAGTCCAAGGCGGAATAATAATCCACTTCCGTTCCACACGTGAAGATGTCCAGTGCGCAATAGCCGTATTCCGGCCATGTGTGCACTGAAAAGTGTGACTCCTCAATCACGATGACCCCACTGACTCCATGGGGGTTGAACCGGTGAACCACCGACTGCACCATACGCGCGCCGGAAATTTTCACCGCCTGCTTCATTGACGACTCCACGAGCTCCACGTCATTGATAATGGCCGGATCGCAGTCGTACATCTCAACAATTAAATGGTTTCCAAGATTCTGAATCATTTTTTGAGTATATTCAGCCTCCTCCGTAAATTGATCAACCTCTTATATCATTTTTTTCTTCAGGTGTAAATACATTTAAAGCTTGATGTATCGGGGCCATTCATAGGGCTTGGTAAAACATGCTGAAAAAGAGGTAACCCACAAACTTGATAGCGTAACACTAAGATATTTCTTATAAAATACTAATTAAAGGTTGACAGCATCGCCACTCCCGGGTATACTTATATTGAATTCAGTTTGAAAGGAGCAAACAATGGGAAAAATAATTGGAATTGATCTCGGGACCACGAACTCCGCGGTCTCGGTAATGGATAAGGGCGAGGCCCAGACCATACAGAACGCCGAAGGCGGTCGCACGACCCCTTCCGTGGTGGCCTTTACGAAGGATGGCGAGAAGCTGGTGGGCCAGGTGGCCAAGCGCCAGTCCATCACAAACCCTGAAAATACGATTTACTCCATAAAGAGATTTATGGGTCGGCGGTATTCCGAAGTGTCTGAAGAGATTGAAATGGTACCCTACAAGGTGGTCAAAGGCCCGAAGGATGACGCGCGGGTCGAGATTATCGGCAAGCAGTATTCTCCGCCTGAGATTTCAGCCTTTATCCTGCAGAAGTTGAAAGAGTCCGCTGAGGATTATCTTGGCGAGAAGGTGACCGAAGCTGTGATCACGGTTCCCGCGTATTTCAATGACGCACAGCGGCAAGCCACCAAGGATGCCGGTCGAATCGCCGGACTGGATGTGAAGCGGATTATCAACGAACCCACGGCCGCTGCACTGGCGTATGGACTGGACAAGAAAAAAGACCAGCTCATTGCGGTGTATGACTTTGGAGGGGGCACGTTTGATATCTCGATCCTGGAAATCGGTGAAAATATCGTTGAAGTGAAATCCACCAATGGTGACACTCACCTGGGCGGCGACAACATCGACCAGAAACTGATCAAGTGGATCATCGAAGAGTTCAAGAAGGATCAGGGTATTGACCTGTCCAAGGATAAAATGGCCTTGCAGCGCCTGAAGGAAGCCGCGGAAAAGGCCAAGATCGAACTGTCCACCACCATGGAGACGGAAATCAATCTTCCCTTTATCACGGCGGATGCCTCGGGCCCCAAGCACCTGGTCATGAAGCTGAGCCGCTCCAAGTTTGAACAACTGGTGGCGGACATGATTACCCGCACCCTCGAACCCTGCAAAATAGCGGTGAAGGACGCGGGCGTTTCCGTTTCTGAAATCAATGAAGTCATTCTCGTGGGTGGTTCCACACGGATTCCCATGGTTCAGAAACAGGTTGTTGAATTCTTCGGCCGGGAACCCAATAAAACCGTCAACCCGGACGAAGTTGTGGCCGCCGGTGCGGCGGTTCAGGGCGGCGTGCTGGGCGGAGAGGCCAAGGATATCCTTCTTCTGGATGTAACACCTCTTTCCCTGGGCATTGAAACCCTGGGTGGCATCACGCATAAACTGATTGAAAAAAATACCACCATTCCCACGAAAAAAACCGATGTGTTTACCACGGCCGAGGACAGTCAGAATACTGTTGAAATCCATGTCCTCCAGGGTGAACGGGAAATGGCGCATGACAACCGGACCCTGGGCAAGTTTCACCTCACCGGTATCCCCCCCGCGCCCCGGGGCGTTCCTCAGGTGGAAGTGACCTTCGATATCGATGCCAACGGCATTTTAAACGTTTCGGCAAAGGACAAGGCCACCGGGAAGCAGCAGGCCATCACCATCACCTCTTCCAGCGGGTTGTCCGATGAAGAGATCGACAAGATGGTCAAGGAGTCGGAGAAGCACAAAGAGGAAGACCGCCAACGGAAGGAGTCCATTGAGAATCGCAACAAGCTGGATCAGATGGCGTACGCTCTGAACAAGCTGGTTACGGAGAACAAGGACAAGGTGCCTGAGGATCAGGTCAAGGAAGCCGAGGCAGCGGTTAAAAGTGCTGAAGAAGCGGTCAAGAGTGAGGACAATGAACGGATCCTCAAGGAGATCGAAAGCCTCACCCAGGTGACCACCAGGATCTCCACTGAGATGTACAAGGCCGCGGGCAGTGAAGCGGAAGCCGGAGGAGAGCCCGGTGAAGCCGAAGCCGGAACGGAAGAGAAAAGCGGTGAAGCGACAGCGGAGGATGGCGAAGTCATCGATGCTGAGTATGAAGACGTAGATAAAAAATAGATCAACAGTCGGAATATCGGCTGTTCCCATCCGCGCGGGCGGTTCCCTCCCCAGGGGAACCGCCCGCTTTCATTTCATTGATTTGTCATTGTTATTGTGATACATTACCTTTTATTCGCTTTTTTGTCCTATTTATATTGAGGGAGGTAGCATGAGGGTAAAAACATTTTGCGCGATGGGATTGGCGTTGGTTCTCCTGATTTCCTGCGGAAAAGGTTCTGATTCACATGGCGTGAAACTGGATCTCACCATCCAACCTGATGTGATTACAGATTTCCTGTATATGAAAATAAACTATCAGTACCAGCTTTCTGATGACTTCAAACCCTTTACCCGGGACTATGCGGTGTTTGTCCATTTCTGGCGTACCCGCAGCAAGGAGATGCTGATTCAGGATGATCATGTGCCCGAAGTACTGCCTTCCAAATGGCGCCCGGGTCAGAAGATCAATTACTCAAGGGTTCTTTTTATTCCCAAGTTCCTGGATGAGATCGATATCGATTTTGAAGGCTATGAGGAGATCCGGGTCACCGTGGGGTTGTGGGATCCCGATTCCGTGGATGATGAAAAGATCGTGTTGTTCCGCAAAACGATAAAGGTTCATCCCGCTTCGGTGGCTGCGCCGGAAATCGTGTTTGCCGAGGGCTGGAACAACGTGGAGACGGATGACCGGATCGATAATCCAAGGGAACGTCGCTGGCAGTGGACCACACGCAAAGCGGTGTGTGTGATCGAAAACCCAAAGAAGGAATCCACCCTGATTATTCAGGGCGGCGTGGATAAAAGCAAGATCCCGGACCAGAAAGTGATGATTCGGATCAATGACACATTGCTGGAAGAGTTTATTCCCGAAACGGCAAAATTTGAGAAACGCTACCTGTTGACCCCCGATCAGATGGGAGACGACTACGAATTCCGCCTGACCCTTGAAACGGACAAGGCCTTTGTCCCGGCCATGCTGGAGCCCAAAATTTCCGACAAGCGGGAACTGGGACTCCAGATATACTTCCTGTATTTCCGGGAGGCGTTACGATGAAGCGAGTCCGAATACTGGGCACCGGTTCTTATCTTCCTGAACGAATCATGACCAACGCGGACTGGGCCAAATTAGTAGATACGAGCGATGAATGGATTATTTCCAGAACGGGTATCCGGGAGCGTCATTTTGCCGCTGAGGGTGAAAACACGTCCGACCTGGCCGCAAAGGCCGGCCTCCGCGCCATCGCGGATGCCGGACTGGAACCCTCGGATATTGATACCATGATCGTGGCCACCGTGACGCCGGACACGGCGTTTCCATCCACCGCGAACTGGACCCAGAAGAAAATGGGTATCGCGCCCATTCCCTCTTTTGATATTTGTGCCGGTTGTTCCGGCTTCCTGTATGGATTGATTGTCGCACGGAGCATGCTCCTTGCGGGCACGGCCAAGCGGATGCTGGTGATCGGTGCCGAGGTGTTGACCCGGATGATGGACTGGGAAGACCGGAATACATGCGTCCTCTTCGGAGACGGCGCCGGAGCCGCGGTGGTAACCGCTGAAGAGGGAGAAGCGGGTATTCTCTCAAGTTTTTGGGGGGCGGATGGTAACCTGGGTAATCTGCTTCTGCAGCCCGCCGGGGGTACAGCCATGCCCGCCAGCCATGAGACGGTGGACAAGAATCTGCATACCGTCCAAATGTTGGGCAACGAAGTGTTCAAGCATGCCGTTCTGCGCATGCAGGAATCCGCGCAAAAATCCCTTGAACGCGCCAACATGACGGCGGAGGAAGTGGACGTCTACATTCCCCACCAGGCCAATGTTCGTATTATTGAAGCCACCATCAAGCGAGCGGGAATTCCCAGAGAAAAAACCATTATCAATATCGACCATATTGCCAATGTATCCGCGGCAACCATCCCCATTGCCATGGACGAGGCCCGCCGTGACGGCCGGCTGAAAGCGGGCCACAACCTGCTCATGACCGCCTTCGGTACGGGTCTGACCTGGGCCGGGATGGTCGTCCGGATGTAAGGTCATGTCGGAACGACTCTCCGAACTGCGGGTGATTGACGGCATGATGGAGGCGGAGATCATTCGCTCCAAGCTGGAGAGTTTCGGCATTCCCTGCATGCTCAAGTTTGAATCCATGGGTCGCCTGATGGCCATCTCCATGAACGGACTGGGAAAGGTTCGCGTCATGGTTCCTCCGGATCGCCTGCAGGAAGCGGAAAAACTGCTCAACCAGGAAGAAGATATTTCAGAAGAACCGGAAGACAACGGCTGATTCTTCGCCGGCATTGGTAAAAACGGGCAAACACGGGGCGTTGCTCCTAGATCCGAACCAATAATAACTTCAAGATCGGGCGCGGATATTCTATAGTGACT
>CAYVBC010000032.1:0-2656 GCA_964449545.1 uncultured Clostridia bacterium
TAAAATCCACGATTTTCAGTCTCTGGGAATGGATGTTTTCCTCAATGATCGCCAGCGTGCTCCTGGCATACACGGCGACCAGGGGCTCCATATATCCATTCACAATCGGGACGACGGCATCACAGTCATTGGTGAAAAACTTTTCGATCAGCAGATGCAGCACCTCTTGCTTTAAAAGCGGGAGATCTCCGGCCACAACCAGTACAACCGGGTTTCCGGCATTTCTCAGTGCCGTGTGAATCCCCACGATGGATGCCTTCAGGAGGAAACTGTCGGAAAAACATCTGCACGGAGCCACATTGAGATTTTCACAATTCTCGCCCGATACAATAATGTCTTTCGAAACAGTGGATAACGTTTCAATTGTGTGCTGCAGAAAGCTTTTTCCCCTGTATCTCAGTGCAAGCTTGTTTTGTCCGAATCTTCTGCTTGCCCCTCCGGCAAGGATTGCACAGGTAATGGATTGTCTACTTTTCATTGACTTCATTTTCAAGCGTGACTCGCGTTCTCACAGGGAACCTGATTTGAACATTGATTATAGTGAAAAACCACCTGGAGAGCAACTGAATTTCCAACCCGTATATCCGTACATTTATATGATGTGAATCCCGACGCGCCGGGATTGGGATGCGGAAAAGAATCTTTCTTCAAAAACGGTTATGATCATAACGATACCTTGCCAGCCTCCGTAAAATACGCTAAGATTAATGCTTATATACCAATCAGTAGGGAACGGAGAAAATCATGAATCAACAGAAAGCTTTTCGGATTTGCCTCTTTGTACTGCTTTTCATTGGCTTCTTCGCTCAAGGCCATGCCACGGTAAAGATCTTCACATCCGATGCGTACACCGTCGATTTATACGGCTTTTTCAAATTTGATGCCACGATCCAGGATGGCCCCACCAACAGCTTGATCGCACCCCGCTATGCCAAGCCCGGTGAGGGTAGCACGACGAATTTCACCGCCATGAACAGCCGTTTCGGCCTGAAATTTGCCGGACTCCAAATTCTTGGTAACTGGCAAGTGGCGGGGAACCTTGAATTCGACCTCTTTGACGGAGCCAGCCGGAACCAGATGAAGTTTCGCGCGCGTCATGCATATCTGACACTTTCCAAGGGGAATTCCACATTTCTGGCCGGCCAGTACTGGGACCTGTTTTCCCCCATCGGTCCCACCACCTTGATGACAAACGGCTACCTCTGGAATACGGGAAACCTTGGATTCCGCAGGGCCCAGATGCGCTACACGTTGTCAGGCGATGGCTTCAATTTCTCCATCAGCCTGAACGATCCGACAATTCCGGGAGCCATCTCAACCGCGATCCCCATTACCCAGGCAAGATTCGGGCTGACGCTTGGTGATAAAGGCAAATACAAGCTCGGAATCTCCGGCGCCTTGGGGAAGGATCGCCACACAGCCACCGCCATCGAAACAGATGTGGATATTATGGGGGTCAGCCTCGACTGGATTCTCCCCCTGGCGGACAAACTGGTTCTGAAAGGAGAACTCGGGGCCGGAAAAAATCTTTCCGTATTTCTCTCCAGGGCCAACGTTGTTCAGGATGCCCTGACCAATGAATTCTCAGGAGTGAAGGTTGTCAGCCTCTGGGCGGAAATCCTTTACAAGCTAAGGAAAACCAGCCTCTGGCTGGGCTACGCCTTTGAAAACCTGACGGAAGACGAGCAGCTGTCGGCTTCCACGTTGCAGGATACTAGCTGTATATTGGCAGGAATCCAATATCATGCCGGGAGCAAAGTTTCCTTCGGCCTGGAATTCACTCATTTTATCAGCAAGTATCACATGGTACCCGATTCGGCTGGAACCAACCAGTTTATTCTGAGCATGATCTACGGTTTCTAATTGAAGGCTTTTCGTTGGAATCGTTACTGAATGAAAATATGTCGGGGCACGGCTTGCCGTGCCCCGGCTCATGAATAGATGTTAAACCGGTCACCCCGCAGAAATCCGATGAGCGTCATTCCAAATTGAGCCGCCTTGCGAATCGCCAGGCTTGTGGGTGCTGAATGAGAAATGATAATCGGGATGCGGGCGTGAATCGCTTTATTTACAATTTCAGAAGATATGCGTCCACTTGTAAGCAGAGCCGGCCGGGAAAGGTTCCGCTGATCCAACACACACAATCCCACTGCTTTATCCATGGCATTGTGTCGCCCGATATCCTCCGCGAAGCAAAGTATCTCCCTGCCATCGGAAATTGCCGCTGAATGGGTTCCTCCAGTCTGTTTGAAAATCGTGGATTGCCGGGAAAATCTCTCAAACAGGGGAATCAGGGCATCGAATTCCAGCGGCTGGGGCTTCGGAAATCCATCAATTTCCACCACGTCCCGGGGAGAAAATCCCCCGCCGGCCCCCTTGATCAGGGCATCGTGGACCCGTAAATTTTTCGCGGAGACGAATATTTCTTCACTTTCCACCACCACGTCGACAATATCCTCCGGGGTGGCCACCATCCCGGAAGTCAGCAGAAAGCCCGTCGCGAATTCACGGTACAATGCGGGCGACATGGAGTGACGGAGAATGGTTTCGCCATTGATCACCAGGGTAACCACCCTCTCGGTAACCACCGCATCCCGTTTTTCTTCCACTTCTCCGCCTTTGTAACGGCGGATCTGAAACATTTCCTGCATCTTTT
>CAYVBC010000032.1:2756-12524 GCA_964449545.1 uncultured Clostridia bacterium
TCTTCCACTTCTCCGCCTTTGTAACGGCGGATCTGAAACATTTCCTGCATCTTTTTTTATTCCTTTCAGGCCTGTTTTTTCAGAAATAAAAAAAGCGGGAAAGCCATTGCTTTCCCGCTTTTTTCGCAAAGAGCGCTAGGCTGCCTTTTTCTGATTTCTGACGTACACCGACCAGTACAGGGTGGCCACGAAAAATGCTCCACCCACAATATTTCCCAGGGTAACGGGAATTTCATTGCGGACCAGGAAACCATACAGGTTCAGATTGGCGGAGGCATTCACCCCGGCCAGGCCGACGGTTTTCAGAAACATTCCCATGGGGATAAAAAACATGTTGGCGATACTATGCTCGAATCCCGAAGCCACAAAGGCCATGATGGGGAAAAATATCGCGAAAACTTTTCCCACGGTATCTCTTGAAGACATGGCCATCCATACGGCCAGGCATACCAGCCAGTTACACCCGATGGCCCTGAAGAATGCCTGCCAGAAGGGTAGGTCGACTTTGGCACTGGCGATTTTTACGGCAAACGCCCCCACCGCATTTCCACCCATGTGCCACAGGCCGCTGAGGTAAATAAAATAGGCCAGCATGACCGACCCGATGAGGTTGGCTGCATACACGATCACCCAGTTGCGCATCAGGCCCGCAAAGGAGGCATTGCCCTCCAGGACACTCAATACGATCAGGTTGTTCCCCGTGAACAGCTCCGCTCCAGCGATCACGACCAACATCAGGCCTACGCTGAAGACCGCGCCCATCATGAACTTTGTCATGCCCAGGCCCGAATGAGCGCCCATGTCATGACCGATCACCGTGGCGAGCCAGGCACCGAAACCGATAAAGACGCCCGCCAGAATACCGAGAATCAGCAGGTTGTAAAAACTGGATTTTACCTTTTTTACACACACACTATTCGCGAGATCAGCGGCAATAGTGGCTGGGTTTTTGCACTCCATCTGCATACCTTTCCTCCTTTTGGATTATACTAATTTTTCAATCTTACAAGCAGCAACTTTGAATTCCGGAATCTTGGCCACCGGATCCAGCGCATCATTGGTCAACATGTTGGCAGCGGCTTCCGCGAAGTGAAAGGGGATGAAAACCGATTTCTCATCGACCCGGTCACTTTGCATTACCATGGTTTTGATCTGACCCCTTCGGGAGGAGACCCGAACCTCTTCCCCATCCCGGATATTCATTTTCTCCATGTCTATGGGGCACATTTCCATGTAGGGGCCTTTTACATACTCATTCAACGCCTGGGCCCTCCGGCTCATGGAACCGGTGTGGTAGTGATACAGAATCCGTCCCGTGGAAAGCATGAACGGATATTCCTCATCCGGCCATTCGGCGGGCGGGATATACTCAACGGGGAAAAAGCGACCCTTTCCGCGAGCGAATTTTCCCTTGTGCAGATACCGCGTTCCCGGGTGATCCACGGAGGGGCAGGGCCATTGCAACCTTTCACCGTTCATGATGCGCTCATAGGTGATGCCCCCGTATTGCGGAGTCAGGACATTGATCTCATCGATAATATCCTTGATGGAATTGTAGTTCATCTCGTATCCCATCCGTCGGGCGAGTTCCGCCGTTACGGCCCAATCCACCCGGCACTGTCCGGGCGCATCAACGGCCTTGTTCAGCCAGAGCACCCGCCTCTCGGTGTTGGTGTAATTGCCCTCCTTCTCGGCAAAGAGCATGACCGGCAGCACCACATCAGCCATCTGGGCCGTTTCCGTTAGGAATATGTCCTGTACCACAAGGAAATCAAGTGATTCCAGGGCTTCCCTGACATGATTCAGATTGGGATCCGAGACCATGGGATTCTCCCCCATCAGGTACATGGCTCTGATCTTCTTTTCAGCCGCGGCATTCATCATCTCCACAACGGTCAAACCAACCTTGTCATGCAGCTCGGTCCCCCAGGCAGCGGCGAATTTCCGGTTGGCTTCCGGGTCCGTTACTTTCTGGTAGCCGGGATACACATTGGGCAGGGCCCCAAGGTCGCAGGCGCCCTGCACGTTGTTCTGCCCCCGCAAAGGATTGACTCCCGCGGATTCCTTGCCCACATTTCCAGTCAGCATGGACAGGTTCGCGGTGGAACGCACGTTGTCGGTACCTGTGGTATGTTGAGTGATTCCCATGGAATACACGATGCTTGCCGCACCCGCGTTGGCATAGATCCGGGCGGCCTCTATGATTTTTTCCTTGGGAATCCCCGTGATTTCTTCGACTTTTTCCGGGGTATATTCTTCGATTACTTTTTTGAACGCCTCGTACTCTTCCGTTCTTTCCGCGATAAATTTCTTGTCCTCGAGACCTTCATTGACAATGACATTCATCATGCCGTTCATCCAGGCCACGTCCGTCCCATTCCGCTGCCGCATCCACACGGTGGCGTACTTCACAAGATCGATTTTCCGCGGATCCACCACGATCAGCTTTGCGCCGTGAAACAACACGGCGCGCTTGATCCTTGTGGCGATAACGGGGTGGGTTTCGGTGGTGTTGGAGCCCGTCACCAGGATAACGTCCGCGTATTCCAATTCCTCGATGGAATTGGTCATGGCTCCGGAACCGAATGTACTGGCCAGGCCGGCAACCGTTGACGCATGACAAAGCCGGGCACAATGATCCACGTTGTTCGTGCCGATGACGGCGCGCATGAATTTCTGGAAAACAAAATTCTCTTCATTTGTGCAGCGAGCGGAGGAAAGTCCCGCCAGGCTGTGGGGACCGGTTTCCGCTTTTATTTCCTTAAACCGTCCGGCAATCAAATCAAGGGCTTCGTCCCAACTTGCTTCGCGGAATTTTCCGTTTTCCTTGATCAGGGGAGTGGTCAAGCGCTCATGCTGGTCCACAAAATCAAGGCCGAACCTTCCTTTGACACAGGTGGCGCCAAAATTCGGCACCAGGTCTTCGCCCATCACCTTGACGATTTTGTTGTTTTTAACCCAGAGGCTGAGCTGGCAGCCGACCCCGCAGTATGCGCATGTGGTGACGACCTTCTTATCCGGATCCTTATCTCTCACGCGAATCCCATACACCGGTTTTTCGACAATGGCTCCCACCGGGCAGGCCTGGACACACTCCCCGCAACCATCACATTCCGATTCCTTCCAATCCGCCAGGCCGGCGACAATCACCGTTTCAATGCCCCGATTGGCGAAATTCAAAACACCCTTGCCCTGAATCTCATAACAGGCTTTGATGCAGCGGGCACATTTGATGCATTTCGATGAGTCATAAATCAGTACGGGGGAACCTTCATCCTTGAACTGACTGATCTCTCTCCAGAAGGAGGGGTATCGCCGTTTCCCCGTTTCAATTCCATATCGGAAAGCCAGATCCTGGAGCTCACAATTGCCGTCCCGTGTACAATTTATGCAGTCATCATTGTGTTCCGAGAGGATCATCTCCACCAGGACCTTGCGCTTTTCTTCCAATTCCGGGTCAAACGCCGTAACCTTCATTCCCTCTTCAACAACCAACATGCACGAAGGGACCAGGCCGGGCCTGCCTTCGATTTTTACCACGCACAATCTGCAATCACCACTGGGAGAAACTTTTTCGTAATAGCAAAGACCGGGAATATCAAATCCGTTTTCCCTGGCCACTTTGAGCAGGTTCGCGCCCTCTTCGGCCAGGATTTCTTTTCCATCAATATATAATTTAACCTTTTCTGGCATTCTTTCCTCCTTTGCTAATTAGCGGAATGCTTGATTTTATTCGTGAAATCTTCCATGAAATTTTCCACGGCGCTTTTTACAGGCATGATCAGAGATTGCCCCAGGGGACAAAGAGAAGTCGCGAGCATGTTGTCGGCAATGACCAGCATTTGATCGACATCCTCTTTCCGCCCGTCTCCTCTCTGGATTCTGGATATGATATCGAGAAGATGATGGGTTCCGATCCGGCACGGCGCGCATTGGCCACATGATTCGTGAGCGAAAAACTGGATGACCGAAGCCAGCATGTCCACCATGTCGGCATCTTCATTCATCACCAGGATGGCGCCGGAGCCCAGAACCGCGGCATTCTCCTTGAGGCTCTCAAAATCCATGGGTACATCCAGCAGTTTTTCAGAAAGGAATACGCCGGCCGCTCCTCCGACAAGTGCCGCTTTGAAGCGTTTCCCTTCCTTGATGCCGCCTCCAAAGGAAAAGATGATCTCCCGCAGAGGAGTGCCCATTTCCACTTCAATCAATCCGGGAAATTCCACGTGGCCCAGGATGGTGAAGACCTTGGTTCCCGTTGATTTTTCAGTGCCGAACTTGCGGAACCAATTGCTGCCTTCATAAATGATCTCCGGAATATTCGCGAGGGTTTCCACGTTGTTGACGCAGGTGGGTTTACGCCAGAGGCCGCTGTTGGCGGGGAAGGGAGGTTTGATTCGGGGATAGCCTCTTTTCCCCTCCAGTGAATCGATCAATGAAGTTTCCTCTCCGCATACGTACGCTCCGGCGCCCTTTCTGACCTCGAGATCAAATGAGAACCCGGTTCCCAGGATCCCGGTTCCCAACAGGTTGTAGGCCCGGGCCTGATCAATGGCCTTCTGGATCCGGTCTATGGACAGTTGATACTCTCCCCGGATATAGATAAAACCCTTTCCCGCGCCGATGGCATACCCGGCGATCATCATGCCTTCAATCAATTTGTGCGGATCGCCTTCCAGAATCAGTCGATCCTTGAAGGTACCGGGTTCGCCCTCATCGGCATTGCAGATCATATATTTTTCCGTTCCCCCGGCTCCCCGGGTGAAAGTCCATTTCAAGGCCGTTGGAAATCCAGCGCCTCCCCGCCCCCTCAACCCGGATTCCTTAACCTCTTTAATCACATCCTCGGGCGTGATGGATTCGGACAGAATCCGCTCAATCCCGCGGTATCCTCCAGCCGCCAGCGCATCGTCAATGCTTTCGGGATCGATCTTCCAACACTTGTTCAATACGATCCGCTGTTGTTCCCGGGTAAGTCCGATGCCTTTGGGGCGCTTGATATCCAGTTTGGCGCCCCCCACTGAGTGCTCCAGGGTCTGCACCACCCGGCCCTTGATGATATGTTCTAAAATTATACTATTCAAGTCATGTTTTGATACATTGTAATAGGTCACATTATCCGGATAAACAACGACCAATACGCCCTTGCCGATGACGCCAATGGTTCCCGCTTCGAGAATCTTGACTTCATCCCGCAGGTTTTCTTTCTCCAGTAGTCTTTCCAGTTCCTTTTTGATTTCAGAAACGCCGGCTTGAATCGTTCCCTCATCAATTGGAAGCAGAATATGAGCTCTGTAAATACTCATTTCTCCCTCCTTTTGGCTTCGATGATCTCTTTCAGCCGTTCCGGAGTCAAATTCCCAACCACCTGGTCATTGATCATGATGGCCGGCGCGACACCGCACACTCCCAGGCAAGAGGTCATTTCCATGGTAAACAGCCGATCCGGGGTTGTTTCTCCGAATCCCACTCCAAGGATTTCACTCAATTCCGTCGAAATGTCGGCCGCTCCCATTAAATGACATGGAGGAGATTGGCACACTCTGATCACAAATTTCCCCCTTGGCTCCAGGCTGAACATGGTGTAGAAAGTCGCTACTCCGTGGACAAAGCTGTAGGGCTCTTCCAGGTAGTCGGCCGTCATCTGCAGATCCTCCCTGGACAGGTAATTCCACTCACAGAGATCCTGCAAGTCATGCAGAATACTGATGAGGTTGTCACCCGTAGGAGAGTACCTCTCGAAAACGTCTTGTCTTGTCATCATTCACCTCACTTGGACTATGTGAATCATTTCCGGTTGACGGCTCCAAATTTGCATGCATTGAAGCAGGCTCCGCAATGGATACAGATTTCCTGGTCGATAACATGGACTTTTTTCACCTCGCCGCTGATGGCATCCACCGGGCATTTTCGCGCGCAAAGGGTGCAGCCGACGCATTGATCCGGATCAATCGTATAGGTGATCAGGTCCACGCACACCAGGGCCGGACACCGCTTTTCATCAATATGCGCTTTATATTCATCCATGAAGTATTTCAGGGTGGAAAGCACCGGGTTGGGAGCGGACTGGCCCAGGCCGCAGAGGCTGGTGGCTTTGATGGTCCCGGACATCTGCCGAAGCTGTTCGATATCCGCCTCTTCACCTTTTCCCTCCGTGATGCGCTGCAGGATTCGGTGCATCTGCTTCAATCCGATCCGGCAGGGCGCGCACTGGCCACAGGATTCTTCCACGCAGAATTCCAGGAAAAACTTGGCCATGTTCACCATGCAGGAGTCTTCATCCAGAACGATCAGTCCTCCGGACCCCATAATGGAGCCCAACTCACCCAGTGATTCATAATCGATCGGAGTATCCAGGAATTCCTTTGGGATGCAACCGCCCGAGGGGCCACCGGTCTGAACCGCTTTCAGTTCCTTGTCTCCGGGAATTCCGCCACCGATCTCGTACACGATTTCACGCAGCGTGATTCCCATGGGGACTTCCACAAGCCCCGTGTTCCGGACATTGCCGGAGAGGGCGAATACCTTGGTGCCCTTGCTTTTTTCCGTGCCCATCTTCGCGAACCAGCTCGATCCGTGGAGGATGATATGGCGGATGTTGGCCAGGGTTTCCACGTTGTTGATGAGCGTTGGGTTTCCCCAGAGTCCTTTCTGGGCCGGAAAGGGCGGCTTGGGGCGCGGCATGCCGCGATGGCCTTCAACGGAAGCCATGAGCGCGGTCTCTTCTCCACATACAAAGGCACCGGCGCCGATTCGGATCTCCAGGTCAAAATCAAATCCCGTTTCCAGAATGTTCTTTCCCAGCAGGCCGGTAGCCCGGGCCTGTTTCAGGGCGTTGTTCAGTCTCCGAATCGCCAGCGGGTATTCCGCCCGAACATATACGTACCCCTTATCGGCACCCACCGCGTAACCGGCAATGGCCATTCCCTCGATCACACTATGTGGATCCCCTTCAAGAATGGCCCGATCCATGAATGCACCCGGGTCACCTTCATCCGCGTTGCAGATTACGAATTTTTCTTTGCCTTCACTGGCCCGGGCGAATTTCCACTTCAGCCCAGTGGGGAATCCGGCGCCGCCGCGTCCCCGTAGCGACGCCGCGGTTATTTCAGCAATCACATCTTCGGGCTTCATCCCTGTCAGGCAGCGTCCCAGAGCTTCATAGCCATTTTCGCCGATATACTCGTCCAGGTTTTCCGGATCGATCTTTCCGCAATTGGAGAGCACGACTTTCTTCTGCTTTTCGAAAAATGGAATCTGCCGCTTTTCTTCGACAATTTTCCGGGCCTGAGGCGTCTCCCAGAGATACTTCTCCACCGGGCGACCTTTCAGGAAGTGCTCCTCCACAATCTCAGCCGCGTACGCGGGCTTCAGCTTGATGTAAAAGGCACCATCCGGGTAAACCACCATGACGGGTCCCAGTTCACATGGACCCATACAGCCGGTTTCAATAATATTTATTTCAGCGCCCAGTTCCTTCTCTTCAATCACCTTGATCAGCTCGTCCTTGAAACCATGGCTGTGAGAAGCGATGCAAGCCGCTCCTCCACATATCAGAACATCCAGTCTTTTTTTCATAAAATCCTTCCTCTCAGCAAAAAACTCCCAAGCCCTTATTCACCGACTTCGAGTACGTAGTCCGATACGGGATTTCCGTTTACAACGTGTTCAGTTATAATTTTCCTGGCCATTTCTTTTGAAACATTGCCATACACAATGTGGGGCTTGTCCTTTTCGTAAACCGTCACAATGGGTTCGTGAGAGCTGAGCCCACGTTCCCCCGCCTGGGTCACGATCACATCATGGATGTCGCGTTTCTCGATCTCTTCCAGCAAGACCTTGAGGGTTTCCCGGGCGCCCGCCGCAATTCCACTGGTTCCCATGCCCACCACCAGGCGGACCCTCGCAGTGCCGTCCCGCAGAATCATATCCTTCTGATGCTTCTCCCGAATCTTTCTCAAATCCTCAAGCTTCATGACCGCCTCCTTTTCCCGAATAAAATTTTCTCAGAGCTGTTCATCCTTTTTAAAATCAAGGATGACTTTTATGGCTTTCTCAGCCGTCAGTTTTCCATACACTTCTTCATCAATCATCATGGCCGGTGCCAGGCCGCAGGCGCCGAAACACCGCGCCGTGGACAGGGTATAGAACCGGTCCTCCGTGGTTCCGCCCACCTGGATTTTCAGCTCGTCGGACAGGGCATCCACGATCTTCTGGGCTCCCTTGACATGACAGGCGGTTCCCAGGCAGATATTGATGATATGTTTGCCAATGGGCTCGGTACGAAAAAAGTTGTAAAAAGTGACCACCCCGAATACTTCAGAATACGCCACATTCAGTTCCCGGGCGACAAAGGACTGTACTTCCCGCGGCAGATAGCCGAAAATCTCCTGAGCGCGATGCAGCACCTGAATCAGGGGGCCGGGCGTATCACGATTTTCACGGATAAACTCCCCCAATTCACGATATTGCTCGTTGTCCGGGGAGTGAACCTCAGTCTGAACCATTTGAATCCTCCTTTTCCGTACTATTACCAGGTTGTTTACACTGTTTTTTACACTGTTGGAAAGCGATACGATTCCCGAATTTTGGTTCCTTCCGCAAGGGCTTCAACTCAGCTACCGGATGGTTCGGGTTTGAGCATCCGATGGATCTGTCCCGAAAGGGTGAACGTGTCCTCTTCGGAGACCAGGATTGTCATTCCCTCTTCGCGGGCCCGATCCAGCACCGGCTGATCCGGACGTCCCCCGTTGGTAACGACAATCGCGACAATCCGCTTCAGCTGAGCCACTGCGATCACATTCAGGTGACGCTGGAGAGTCAGCCATATCGCCCCTTCAGGACAGTTGGCCATGACATCGGAAAGCAGGTCCGATGCGTATCCATCATCCACATCCGCATCAGTGCCCTGCACGAGAATCTCGCAATCCAGACGATTAACAATATCGGTTAGCTTCATGTCTTTGTTGAAAAGTTAACAATATGTTTAATAGCCAATGATAAGTCAAAATATCGAAAAAGTCAACCCTTTTTCACGGCTTTTCCGAAACCCCGTATCTCCATTGATATCGCCAGTGCGGACACGTTTTCACCAATATAGGAACGCAGGAATCCCAGGACCTCCGGGTGTGTCAGCGGCATCTCTCCCACCTGCTCCCGGATCATCGCTGTGGAGACATCAAATCGGCCCGCGTCCGTAGAGTATCGGAAGACCATGTTCACTCCCGGAGTGGCGACAACCAATTGCATGATGGTATCCGCCACGGGGCCCAGGGGCGGTGTGTCGATGTGGCTGAGCCGGTACGTTGCGCGAATTACGGTTCCCTTGCCTGGATCGCTCCGGATGGAAAAATCTCCATCGCATTGCAGGGCGGTTTCCTTCATCAGGGGGATACCCAATCCCACCTTTTTTCCCGCCTTGGTCGTGTAAAAGGGATCCTGAACCCGTTCCCGGGTTTCCGCATCCATGCCCCGGCCATCATCATCGATTTCAAGTTGGATCCGGTCCTCCGCCAGGGAAACATCAATCCTTACCCTGATCTCCCGGGCTCCGGCGGAAACGGAATTCTGTACCAGGTCCACAATATGAAAACAGAGATCTTCAATCACCCCGCCCCCCTCTGTTGTGGACAATCTCACACGCGCCAGCCCGGTACGCCGTGAACAGGGCGGGAAACCCCAGTTCCCGCATCTCCACTTCCATGGCCGCGCGACCCACATCCCGCAGGTAGTGGGCATCGGAGTGGGATACCAGGCTGTGCGCTGCCA
>CAYVBC010000033.1:0-12411 GCA_964449545.1 uncultured Clostridia bacterium
TCATGCAGGCGTTGGACGCGGCAGCCGCCAGGATTCGTTCTGATTTTCCCGATCCGCCGGACATGGGTGTGGTGCTGGGATCCGGTCTGGGTTCATTCGCGGAGCGGATTGAGCAGGCTTTTTCGATCCCATTTTCTGAAATCCCCGGATTTCCGAGAACCAGTGTCTCCGGCCACGCGGGGAGGTTGCTGCTGGGCCGGTTGCGGGGGAAAAAACTGGCGATACTCCAGGGGAGAGCTCACTTTTACGAAGGCAACACTATGGATGCCGTGGTTTTTCCGGTACGGGTTCTGTGTCACCTGGGAGTGAAGACCTTGATTCTTACCAATGCGGCGGGGGGGATCCGCAGAGGATTTGTTCCCGGAGACCTGATGGTGATTCGCGACCATATCAATTTCATGGGAGCCAATCCACTTCGTGGCGCCAATTCGAGTCAATTGGGCCCGAGATTTCCAGATATGAGTGCTGTTTATGAATCGACGTTGCGCCTACTGGCACTGGATATCCTTCGAGAGATGGCACTGCCGGCCCATGAGGGCGTATATGCGGCCATGAGCGGGCCGGCCTATGAAACGCCCGCTGAAATCAAAATGTTGTCCGTCATGGGTGCGGACGCGGTGGGAATGTCCACCGTACCGGAAGCCATGGTTGCCCGGCATATGGGCGTGCGGGTTGCCGGCGTTTCCTGTATCACCAACCTAGCCGCGGGGATTGGTACCCAGGCGCTGTCTCACGAGGAGGTCAAGGAGACCGCTTCCCGGGTACGGGAGAATTTTGAAATTCTGCTGGATCGCCTGGTAGAGCGGGCACCACTGGTATAGGCGTTCCGGCCGGGCTCAGGATTTAATCCGCCACCCTTTTCCGCGGAAGATCTCTTCAAGCTTTCCCTTGCGGAATCGCGCAACCCGTTCCTGCCATTGAGGGCGGATCTTCTCCATATGGTTACGTGCATCCTCCAGGTTTTGAAAATGAATCAGCTCAACCTGGTCCCCAGCCAGGCATGGGGCGGTATGGAACTCCAGAGATTGGTTTCCCTTGCCTTTCCCGCCCTCGAAGGTGATGGGGAACTCAAGGTCGGCGATCTCTTCCATTTTTGCCGGGCGTCGCCTTGATTTCCAGCGCTGCTCAAAAATTGCCTGATGCTTCCAGTCATTAAAAGCCCGAACCGCCGTTTCCCAGTCCGGGCAATCCTTTTCCCCCATGCGCAGAATCAGTGGCTCACCGGTGGGGAGAACCATCTCTTCAGGGAGCGCGTGTTCAAAATCCAGGGGATCCAGGTTCACCCGGGGATGGGAGCCGCCGTAGATCACCTCCTGGGATTTATTCCCGATCCGGGTGCTGAGGGGCCACCTCTTTGAACGCAGGCGGCGGATCAGTGTTTCGGGGAGGATGCGATGCAACTGCAGATCCGCGCCGTAACGGGGGATGCGGAAGTGAAGGTCCAGATGCTCGGTATGGAGATGCGTACGGATTTCCCCTTCCAGGAAACGATTCCAATAGTGGCTGAATGCCTTTAGGTCCGGGCCGAGGACCCTCCGGACTCTTGAAAAATCCATAGCCAGGCGCGAGCGGTGGCTGTTCAAGGGAAGGTCTTTGTCCTGTTTGCGAATCCAGCGCTGCACATGGGGAATCACTCCACTGACCTCCCCGGGATGGTTCCAGTTTGGAGGAGCGGCAAACTCGGCAATCAGCCGTTCTCCGAAATACACCTGGTGCTGGATGGACAGGGCGTTTTTTTCAAGCTTGATATCCCTGAGATGGCGGTAGCTGAAGGGAGACAACGATTCCAGTTGCGAAAGGCTGAATGATGAAGCGAAGGTGATCAGGAACAACTGATAGGACTCCTTTTCGCCGGTGTGGGCGTTTTCCCGCTGTACAACGAGATCGAAAGGCTGTCCCGTGATCCACTCCGGCTTTTCCGCGGCCAGGGCGGATTGCCGGTCCAGTTGCCTCTCCTCCTCTTCTCGATAATAACGATCACCACTTTTCCGGTATACCCACTCAACGAAGCCGGAAAGGATGGCCCTGAAAAGGGCGGATTCCTCAATGGGTGTCAACTCTCCCTGAGTTCGCGAAATGCGCAGACGGGACTGAAGCTCCCGAAGTATGTCCGTGGCCATGGACAGTTTCTTCTGGTTGATGATCGGTCTGAACTGGCGCCGCGATTTCCAGATTGCCAGTTGATTCAGAAGATCGGAGTGAAATTTTCCCGAATATACAGGTTCCCCGGTAAAGGCTCGGTTCGTGATTCCTCCCGCTTCGATGATAGCGATGATCATGGCTGCATTCTGGGTGACCCGCGGGGATGCTTTTTCCGCCTCCATCAGCATGCGGCCACTTCGGATGGAAACCGGGAGGGCGGCCATCTTCCGTCCATCCCGGGTGATCTTTCCGTCACCGGTGATGGCCCCATAGGTTTCCAGTCGCGATAGCGCGCGGGATACAAGGCCGCCATGGGGGGGGTGAAAAAAGGGGAATTCCCGGGGCGCCACCCCCCACTGGATCATGCGCAGGATCACGGAGTCAAGGTTCAGCCTCCGGATTTCAGGTTCCGGAAAAGGGGCGCGTTCATCCAGCTCCGCATCCGCGCAGAGGATGTACTGGCCGCTCCGGACCCTTCCGGCTCTGCCCGCTCTCTGCATGCACTCGGATCGTGAAATGGGCACCGGATACAAGCCTTCGATGCCTTTTCGGGTGCGCATCTCCTTTTTCATGCCCGAGTCGATCACCGCATCAATGTCATCTATGGTGAGGCTGGTCTGCGCAATGTCCGTGGCGGCAACCACCTTGGGAACGGGGTAATGTTTGAATACCCGGGCCTGGTCACGAATCGTCATTTCCGCATGCAGGGGCAACAGCTGGGCCCTCAAACGGTCTTCCTTCAATTCAGATTCAAGGGTTTCCAGGAAATCCTCGATCTCCTTTTTTCCCGGCAGAAAAACCAGGAGGTTTTGCCCCGCCTCCACCAGTTGGGCCGTGTCGGAAAGCATGAAGTCCGGATGGTGACGGTGCATGGTGACCGGATGATTCCGCCCTGGAATTTCGATGACGGGCGCGTCCTTGAGAAACCGGGATAACTGCCGGGCCTGAAGGGTGGCGCTCATGATCACCGCCCGTTTTCCGCTCTTCCGGTATTGTCCGCGATCCAGGTTCTGGCGGATCTGACCCACCAGGGTCTCCTGGTTCAGGTTCCACTCATGGACCTCATCGATCAGGAGAACGTCGTATTCCATCCGTCCGCCCACCTCGTGCTGCATCTGGACGCCGTCCGTAAGGTAAAGCAGACGCGTATCACGGGAGCAGCGCCGATCCATTCCGGTCTGGAAACCGATGGCTTTTCCCCATTCGGTTTTTGTGATTCCGGCCAGGTAATGTGACAGGGAGCGGGCGGCGATACGCCGCGGCTGGGTAACCCGGACACGCAATCCTCTCTGCCACAACCAGAGGGGGACCCGAGTGGATTTTCCCGCGCCGGTTTCAGCCGTGAGGATCACGACAGGATGTGATTTTACCTTTTCGAGAATGGTTTCCCGGAACGGGTCGATGGGCAGAAAGCCCGATGGGGCGGGGTCGATCATGGTGGATACTCTATCAAATCACCAGTTCCAAGGCAAGGGCGTGGCGGTGTATGTTATAATTTCGTTTTCCTGCGGAACAGAGATTTATCCCATCATCCGGTATCTGAACCCGGTGGCTGCCGGAGCCGGTTTCTGGAGAGAAAGATGAAGAACCTCAACATCGTATTCCTGATTGCTTCGGAATTGCTTTTCCTTCTCATGATCCATGCCTCCATCGAGGAGCGGGAATGGCGGGCAACCCTCCTGTCCGGGATCGGATTCTGTATCAACGGGATTTTCTGGGCCGGGCTGATTCATTTCGGGGATGTGGCCTGGGTGGGCGTGGGGAATCGTGTTGTTCTTGTGGCCCTGGTGCTGGGGGGAGTCATCGCATGGATTCCCTGGTTCCCGGAGCGGTTCCGGCCTCAGGAGCGAGAAAAGGTCATGGATCGTTTTGATGAACGGGATCATATGTTTTCTCGGAACAATCTCCAGTATCATCCCGAACTGGCACAAAAATACTATTCACGATTTCCCGGGCGCCAGGAAGGGGACACGGCCACCCACGCCCTGCCTGAGCTGGGTCAGCGGGGGGGGCGATATTATGATTCCACCTACTCTCCCATGGCCGATGCGGCATTTTCAATTCTGGACCGTTCCCGTGGCCTGGCTTGCGGAGAAATCCATGAGGATGGGACAGGGATCCGTCCGGAACTCCTGGCCGAAGCCATTTCCCGCCTGGGCCGGTACTATGGGGCGGTGGATGTGGGTGTCGCGGAGTTGAAGCCTTACCACCTGTACAGCCATGCCGGACGTCATGCCCAAGGCTGGGGGGAATCCATTGGAAACAGCCATTCCCGCGCCGTGGTCATCGTTGTGGCCATGGATGTGATGCGGTTGAAGCAGGCGCCACTGATTCCGGTGCTGCTGGAGTCTTCCCGTCAGTATGTTGAATCAGCGAAGATTGCCAATATTGTGGCGGAATATCTTCGATTCAAGGGCTTTTCCGCCCGCGCCCACACGGATGGGAACTACCAGCTGCTCTGTGTGCCCACCGCGGTGTCCGCGGGTCTGGGCGAACTGGGCCGCATGGGAATCTTCATGCACCGGGTGCACGGACCTTGTGTCCGACTGTCCGTGGTGACCACGGATGCGCCTCTGCCCGCGGGGGAGGAAGCGGATTTCCGCATGGCCAGTTTCTGCCGAATCTGTAAAAAATGCGCGCGGAACTGCCCATCCCGTGCGATCTCTGAGGGGGATGAACCGATCAGTCGGGGGTTCCGGCATTGGGCCGTGGATCAGGAACGGTGTTTTGCGTTCTGGAAAAGGGTCGGCACGGATTGCGGTTTCTGTATCCGGGTCTGCCCCTATACCAAGCCGGATACCGCGTTGCATCGCCTGGTGCGCTGGGTGATCTCCAGAAATCCATTGAACCAGCGGGTGGCTCTCATGTTTGATGACCTCCTGTATGGCCGGAAAATCCCCATTCCCAAAGGGAATCCCAAGGAAATCCTCCCGCATGCCGGTTCCGGTCACGGGCTTTGACTTTTTCCCCGGTTGCGAGTAGAATTCACCACTGGAATCAAGTGGTTCCGTATTCCCTGGAGGGCTCAATGGCAGATGACATGTATTCCCGTGCCGGTGTGGATATCGACAAGGGTAACCAGGCGGTTCAGAAGATCAAAGCCATGGTGCGCAAACTCGGTGTGAATGAAATCGGCAAGTTCAGCGGGTTTTTTCCCCTGACGCAGAACCTGGAACACCCGGTGCTGGTCTCTTCCGCCGATGGGGTGGGAACCAAACTGAAAATTGCCTTCATGATGGACCGCCACGACACCATCGGTCAGGACCTGGTGAATCACTGTGTGGACGATATCCTCGTATATGGCGCGGATCCCCTGTTTTTTCTGGACTACATCGCCACCGGAAAAGTGGACCCGGATACGGTTTCCACCGTGGTTTCCGGAATGCTCGAAGGATGTGTGGAAAATGACTTTGTTCTTCTGGGGGGAGAAACCGCGGAAATGCCGGGTTTCTACCAGGAGAATGAATACGATGTGGCCGGATTTATTGTGGGACTGGTGGATCGAAAAACCATCCTGGATGGCAAGGGGATCCGTAAAGGGGACCTGCTGATCGGTCTGCCCTCAACGGGCCTGCATACAAACGGGTATTCGCTGGCCCGACACATCGTATTCGAGCAGGAAAAACTGTCTGTTCACAGCCGGGTCCCCGGCCTGGAACTGTCCGTGGGTGAAGAACTGCTGAGGGTTCACCGGTCTTATCGGAAACCCGTTGCTCCTTTGATCCGGGAGGGGTTGTTGAAGGGGATGGCTCACATCACTGGGGGTGGCTTTATCGAAAATATTCCCCGGATTCTTCCCGACGGCCTGGGTGCCCACATCGAACAGGTCTGGTCCATTCCCCCCATTATCCGTTTCCTGGTGGAAAAGGGGAATGTAAGCCCGGAGGAACGGTACCGGGTCTTCAACATGGGGATCGGGTTGGTGCTCATCATTGAACCCGCTCACTTGAGCCGGGTGGAAAGCGCATTGAATGCAGCGGGAGAAAGCTTTTACCTCATGGGCCAGGTGACCACCCGGGACAAGGGAGCCCGGATCCGGATCCAGTGATGGAGATGGCCGGCCGACTTTCCGCCAGTACCGTGGGGATTGCCGGCGCGGGAGGTCTGGGATCCAATTGCGCCGTGGCCCTGGCCCGAAGTGGAGTGGGGAACCTGGTTGTGGTTGATTTTGATCGGGTAACCGCTTCTAATCTGAACCGCCAGGCCTTTTTTTGTGACCAGGTGGGCATGAAGAAAGTCCAGGCCCTGAAAGAAAACCTCCTGCGAATCAATCCCCGGATTACCGTGAACGCGCTGGATCTCATGCTGACGGAGGCGAACCTGGTGTCCGTCTTTTCCGGCTGTGATGTGTTGGTGGAGGCTGTGGACCGCGCGGATACCAAGCAGATGATCGTGGAAACAATTCTGGTGAATTTGCCTGAGCTGTTTGTGGTGGCCGGGTCCGGACTGGCCGGTTATGGAGCCAACGATACACTGCGGACGCGCTGGTCGGGGCGGTTGGTGGTTTGCGGGGATGAACGCAAGGAAGTATCTGAATCGTTACCTCCCATGGCGCCCCGGGTCGGGATTGTGGCCCACATGCAGGCCAACGTGGTGCTGGAGATTCTGCTGGACAAACAATGAGAAGGGATATCGAGATATGAAGATCATACTGAACAATCGGGAAACGGAAATCATCGGCCATGCGCAGATGACCGTTCGGGAGCTGCTGGACCACATGCGTTACGTGTTTCCCAACATCGTGGTTAAGATCAACGGCACCCTGGTGCGTAAAATCGAGTTCGCGTCCGCTCAAGTGAAGGATGGAGACCGGGTGGAAGCCATCCATATGATCAGCGGCGGTTGAACGAATCCTATCTGCTCATGATCCGGACGGAGGCATTTTCCGGGTCAGCGGGAGTTTTGCACGGCAAAGTCGCGGATCACCGTGTAACGGAGGATGACCGTTGAGGACTTACTGACCGGTGTGCCACCCATATCACCGATCAATCGAATGACGAAATTGTCCATCTTGTAACTGACAACTGCCGAATAGGTATTGCCGGGAACGAAAAGCGACGTGTGGACCGCGCAGACCCGGCTCAATGCGCCGGCACGGGTGAAAATTTCCAGGGGTGATCCTCCCGTGGTCTTCACCAGCGAGACCCGGAAGGGAGGCAATCCGCCTTTCCACTTGATATAGAGATGTTTTTCCAGAATTTTGGGAGGCAGGATCTCTCCGTGTTCCGGTTGGGTGATTGCGGCCATGGATGCGATGGTAGCTCTGCCCTCGATGCGGCGGGTCTTCCGGAGTGCAGGTGAGGGCGTAACCATTTTGGGGGATTCGATTGAAAAAGTGAGGGTCTGCCCCGGGCGTGGGGAAATCGAGGTGATCCGGATTCCGGCATACTGACCGGGCATGGTTTCCCTCAGGGCGTGACCGTTCAGGGTTACGACCCTTTTTCTGAGCGGGTTTGCGCCCTGCTTGATATTGAAATAGGGGGAGATAACCGGCGAACCATTGCTGCCGATTATAATGGTTACTTCACCATCGATGACAATCGGTTGCACCCGGACCGGAGTTTTGAGTCGGGAAGTCTGCCCAGCTGACTGTATGATGCCCGGCAAGACCATCAGCCCGGCCATGACCCATCCCTTTATCCTCATTTTCATCTTTCCCCCCTCTTATCTTCTGGGAATTCGTTGTGTCTCTGTATAGAAGAGTAGCAGAAATCCCGGATCCATCTCAATCTCAACAGATATTTTTCGATAAAAAGGGAAAAGGCGTGCCGGATTCCTTTATCCTGGAATCTTTGAGGTATGAAGGGCCGAGGAACCGTGGAATTACTTGGAAGAAAGATTCGGGAGCAGGATGACCCCGAGGTCCATGATGTTGGTGCCTGTGGGTCCGGTGCGGATGTGATTGCCGAAGCGGCGGAAAAACCGATAGGAATCGTTTTTTTTCAGGGCACGCGACAAGGCGACCTCATGGCTCGCGAGGCGGCGGGCTGACGCCTTGGTGATCCAGGCCCCGGCCGCCGAAGTGGGGCCGTCAATGCCGTCCGATCCCATGGATGCGAAGAAAAAAGGCCGATCCAGGTTTTGAAGTTCTCGGGCCAGGTGTAAGACCAGCTCCTGGTTACGCCCTCCTTTTCCCTTTCCCCTTACCTGGACCGTGATTTCCCCCCCGAACACCCAGGCCCTGGAGCGATCGACATGACGGCGGATGATCCGGGCCAGGCGTCGTGCGGCGGGTTCCACCGGGCCTTGCAGACGGCGGGTCAGGATGCCGGATGTATATCCCAGGTCAGCGGCCGTCCGACATCCGGCCTCCAGGGCGGTGGTGTTATCGCCGATCAGCGTATACACCTCTGGTGGAAACTCAATTTCATCCCGGTTGCATGGGTGATCCATGGTATTCCAAATGGACCGGGGAATTGCCGCGTGGGGGATTCCATTCCGATACAGGATCTCCTCAAGCCCGGCTGCATCAAGAGGTCCGCTCTGTATCGTGGGGGCTGATCCGATTATGCCGGGAGAGGATCCGATCACATCGGAAACCGCCAGGGTCCAGAGGGAGGCCGGGTGAATCAATCGGGCCAGCCCGCCACCCTTGACGCGGGAGAACGTGGCGCGGATGGCATTGATTTCCCCGATGGACGCGTGGCTGCTCATGAGGACCTGGTTCAGTCGTTGCAAGTCGCGGATCGGAATGCCGGGCAGGGGCGCGGCCGTCAGTGCGGAAGCTCCGCCGGTGAGCAGAAAAATCACCAGGTCCTTCTCCCGGATCTGGTTGTGGATGTAGTGGATCAGCAGTCTCGTGGACCGGAGACTGCGCCTGCCGGGGATTGGATGGTCTCCTCGCAGGAAAGTCACGGGGCTCTTTTCCCGGGAGGATTTCTCCGGACCGATGATGACGCCTCCCTGAAGGCGATCGGACAAAAGGGGATGCAGGGCCGCAAAGAGCCGCGCCGCGCCTTTGCCGACGCCCAGACAGTGAACATGTCGGAATCGGCCCAGATGAATCTCCCGCCCGGAAATCTTCAACATCTCTCCGGAACGGGCAACATGGTTGCGGATCATGGCCTCCGGGGCCGCGGCTTCGAGCATGGCGCTCAGGATTTCCATTCCCTGATTGTAGAGGTAGGAATGATCGGACCGGGGCGGGGGAAAAGCGGGTCCGGGAAGGTCACCCAATTGAATAGTTGGATACTTTGAGGTGAAGAAGTGTGGAGAGCTTGCGGAGGTACTGGATCCCGTCATTGAGGTCTTTGGAAAACTTTGTCAGGTATTTTACAAAGTTGACTTCATCGCGAGTGCGGAGGTGGTTGTCGAACTCCCGGGAAAAATCACGCAACTCCAGAAGCAGGTTCTGCATGTAGAGGATATGATCCAGTGTGTCAATGGCCTTGACCTTTGAGATGTCTTTCATGCGTACTTCCGGTACCAGTTGCATTCTCTCCATGGAATCTGAAACCGTTTCCCGGGTGAGGTAATCAATCTCATCCAGGTAAGGCTTTTTATATTCTTCGAAATAGCGCAGTTTGTGCTTGGCTCTTTCCTGCATTTTCTGATTCTGTTCCACCAGGGAAAGAAAATACTTTTTCAAACCCAGGAAGCGGCGATCGAATTTCATGAGGTTTACGAAGTCACGTCCCAGGTAAATCTTGTCTTTATATGCGTTGAGTAATTCATCCTGGTAGTGGCTGTAGAACTTGATTTCAAAGCGCTGATCCTTTTTGTGAATCAGGCGACAGATCATGATGCTTTGAGGATTGCTTAAAATATAGGCGTTTTCTTCAATCAGCGCGGAGTACACATAAAGAGATCTGAGTATAAAATGGCGCAGAGAGTTGAGAAACGCCTCGTTCTGAGAAACGAAGTCGTCCAGTTCCGGGAGTTTTTCACCCTGGAGACGTGTGTACAAGGAGGAAAAAAGATGATGTCCGCCCTGAAGTGGGAATTCGAAATAGATGTTGCCGAGAATTTTCTTGTACAGGTTGGAGTACACCAGCTCAGGAAATTCCGTTAACTTTGAGTTGCTGAAGCTTTGTAATGCCACAAGGGTCTGCACACGATCCTCCCAGCAGATTATAGGGAAGGATGATGGAAAAGTCAAAAAGGGCATTTACAGTGAAACGCTTGAATTGAAAAGGGAAAATCCGTACACTGTATCCAGCCATGACAGGCTGAAAATGATTTCGGGGAGGGACCATGGATAACATGGTCAGGAAGCACAAAGTACCGCCGCCGCTGGTGGCTCTTGGAATATACACTTTCCTTGTCATCGGCGTGATCATGGCCTTAAAGCATGTGACCCTGCTGGCGGTGCCTCTTTTCTTCGCCCTGGTTGTGGCGTACCTGTTCAATCCCCTTGTGCGCTTCCTTGAGAGCCACACCCCGCTCAATCGACCCCTGATTGCGGGGATCCTGATGGTCATCCTGGTGTTTGTGTTGATTTTTTTGATTGGGAACCTCCTTCCCTATTTGGTGGACCAGGCAAAGTATGCGGCGGACAGGCTTCCCCATGTACTGGAGACGTTTTCCCGGAAAGCGCAGGTACTCAACAACTATCTATCCAAGAATTTTCCCGATTACCTGGGGACCATAGACATCATGGACCGTGTGGAACGCATGATCAGCCTGATGCTGACGGATCTGAGTAAAATTCTCGGGGGGTTGTTTTCCAGTATTTACGGTTTCCTGATCACCCTGGTCTACCTCGTTTTTATTCCTCTTTTTTCGTACTATTTCATCAAGGATTATGGGAGTATCCGTCGCGGATTGAAAGAGCTGATTCCCAAACGCTCACTGGGCTACTTCACGGAAAAAATCGAGCAATTGAACCGGATACTCTCCTCTTTCATCCGGGGTCAGGCGATCGTGGTCCTGATCCTGGCCTTTCTGTACTCGCTGGGCCTGGGGCTGATCGGCCTTCCCTTCGCGATTCTCATCGGAATTTTCGCCGGCCTGGGGGATATAATCCCCTATGTGGGAACCATCCTCGGGCTGATTGCCTCAATTATCATCGGATTCGCGCATTTTCAGGATGTGGAAAAGTTGCTTCTCATCGTCCTTGTATTCGCGTTGGTAAAAGGGCTGGAAAACTGGTTTTTTTACCCGAAAATCGTCGGGCATGAAGTGGGGCTTCATTTTATTTTCGTGCTCATGTCCATCATCATATTCGGCCAGTTTTTCGGGTTCTGGGGGTTACTGGTTTCCATACCCGCGGCAGCGGGATTCAAAGTATTTATCGGTGACCTCATCTCCTACTACAAGCGTTCTCGTTTCTATTGCCAATGAAAAAATTTATTTTCTTTTTTATTTCCGTCATTGTTTTCCTGGTGCCGCTGTTCGCCTCTTCCTCGGATTCAAACCGAAAAATCTCAATTCCCGTATCAGTGCCGGGTGGCGAATTGACACAGGAAGCATTGGATGAGATTCGTGAGGGTTGCCGGAAAGCGGCAACCGGAGAACGCGCCCTGGCGATGAAGCATTTCATGCACGCAATTCCGGGCGTACAGTCCACTTCTCTGAGTGAGGATCTCCGGCGTGGGAAAACGGAGCTTGACGCAAACCGCAAAGAAGGGGACGGGGAGAGTTCCGGCGGGCTCCGGTTTTTCCAAATGCGCGAAGATACTGATGCCAAGGGGCTCTGCATGCTGTACCTTCCGGGTGTCACCGAAAAATCATGGCTGGAGCCCTACTTGAAAGATCCCCGCTGGATGCGGGAAGATCTTCCGGAAAAAATTCGGGCACTCTCAGCGGAGGTGACGGATCTGCCTTCCATTCAACCGGCGAACCTCGTGGCATCATCCAGGCCGGGGGATTTGAGTGGCTGGGTTTCCCAACGGGAGGGGCGGGGAAAGGTCATTGTTTTCTTAAACCTGATCCATGAATACTGTAGACAGTTTCTGAAGAGCGAATCGAATCGTGTTCTGACTCCGGGATGGAAAAAAAATGTGGACGAAAGAGCGCTGGAGTGGTTGGTATCCATGCATCGAATGGGGCATGGCATGGGCCCTCTGGCGGTCAGAGTGGGAGACACGTCCAAGGTGGTGGCAGTGGATGTCGCGCTGGGGGAAAGTCATCTCCTGCTCGAAGAGATTAAAGCGGACGCGCTGTCTGTACTCTCAGGCCTCCGGCATGCGGAAAATGACAAGGCCTTCGCCATCCCATCTTCTCATCTGGTGGCCACATATACGATCTACCTTCTGGCCCGGGCATTTCCAATATCCTCGCCCGGGACAAAACCGTTCAGAGTGATCCTCCTCACCCTGTTGAATGATG
>CAYVBC010000034.1:0-3045 GCA_964449545.1 uncultured Clostridia bacterium
TCTTCGGGTTTGTCCAGGAAGTTGACCAGCTTGCGGGCTTTCTTCTTGAGTTTGCGCAGGGCCTTGGCTTCGATCTGACGAATCCGTTCACGAGTGACCTGGAACTCCTGCCCCACCTCTTCCAATGTGTGTTCATTCCCATCGCGCAGGCCGAAGCGCATCTCAATGACCCGCGCTTCACGATCCGTCAGAGAGGAGAGAATCAGCTCGAGCTGCTCTTTTAGATTCATCTGCGAGACGATTTCCGGCGGGGAAACGGTCTTATCGTCTTCCAGGAAATCCCTCAGATGAGAATCATCATCCCCCACTGGGGTTTCCAGGGAGATCGGTTCCTGAGCGATTTTCAGGATTTTACGGATCTTATCCGCGGAAAACCCCGTTTCTTCCGCGATCTCCTCTTCCGTGGGTTCCCGGCCCAACTCCTGGACCAGACGACGCTGGGTTCGATTGATCTTGTGGATGGTTTCGATCATGTGCACGGGAATACGGATGGTGCGCGCCTGATCCGCGATGGCACGGGTGATGGCCTGGCGGATCCACCAGGTGGCATAGGTGGAAAACTTGTAGCCCCGCTGGTATTCAAATTTTTCCACGGCCTTCATGAGACCGATATTGCCCTCCTGGATGAGATCTGAAAACTGCAGGCCCCGGTTGATATACTTCTTGGCAATTGAAACAACCAGACGCAGATTGGACTCCACCAGGTCATTTTTAGAGTATTCAATCAGGCGCTGGCCTTCCTCGATGTCATGGCAGGTCTTGAAAAGATCTTCCGGCGTGATTTCATATTTGTTGTTCAGCCCATCCAGTCGCCGTTGATAGTTGTCGATCTCCTCTTTGATCTCCCGACGTCGAACAGAACGTGACCGGTGGGCTTTGGCCTCGACCTGCAGCTTTCCGACACGACGTGAGACATGGCGGTAGTTCTCCTGGAGCTGTTTGATCTTGTTGATAAACGCTTTTTTATGTTCGTAGAGGATCGACATGTCCTGAATCAGATGGGTGATTTCAACCATCTTCTTCGCGATGATGAAGTTGGTGACTTCCGTTTTCTTCAGAGACTTCAGTTCCCGTTTAAAATGGTTCAGGCTCTCAAACTGTTTGAGAAATTTTTCGCGAACCCGCTGCTTCTTGGATTCATCGTAGATATCTTCGTTTACATCGATGACTTCATCAATATCCTTGACTCCTTCCAGCACATCCCGCCCCAGTTCAATCACGGAATTCAGAACGATATTGGTTTTTGAAAGCGCCTTGATGACCTTTTTCTCTCCTCTTTCAATGCGCTTGGCGATTCGGATCTCCTCTTCTCTGCTGAGCAGATTGACACTGCCCATTTCGCGCAGATACTGACGCACGGGATCGCCGACAATTTCACTTCGCTCATCCGAGGATTTGGTTGTTTTGGTTCGGGGCACCTTGACCACTTTCAACTCATGTTCGGCAAAATATACTTTCAGAAAGCGAAGCTTCAGTTTCAGTTCCTCTTCGGACTCAAAGAGATTGTAAATAAAGGTACTCTCAATCATACCGAAGTTCTTGCGGGCTCTTTTCTGGATGGAGCGCAGCTCCTTTTTATGTGAAACCAGGAATTCCGCGTACTGTTTCTGGGAGGGCTTACCGGAGCGTCTTGCCGGAGAAACGGTGATATTGATGGCCATTAATCGATTCAACACTTCCTTGCGTTTTTTTCCCAGGTCATTTTCCTTGATAAAAGCGGAAAAATCGGCATGGGCTATCTTTCCATCCCCTTTGCGGGACAATTCAACCAGTTCATCAATCAGCTTGGGTGAAACAGCTGCGGCCGGACCAGTGGCTGTTTCAGCCGGAACGGCCGCTTTAACGGACGGTTTCTCTTGCGCCTTTTTTGTCAAAGGGTTCCTCCTTGACTACTTTGTATTTTTTCACTAAATATTTTCTTTTCTGTTCCATAAGTCGATCAATCTCGTCCTGATTATCTTCCCGTTCGGCCACCCGGATCCGGACATTGAGCTCCCGCAGCTGATGCTTGTTCAGCCGATCCTGAAAATTCAGAAAACTCCCTTCCACTCGACGGCAATGGCTCGGTCGGTCGAGTCCGGATCCATCCGCTGCAAGAAGCATTTCCTGAAAAAGGGCGGCTTCCGGATCAGAGAGGTCTTTCCAGATTCCATCAAGCCCTTCGAATCGTTGCGCCGAAGCATTATATCGGATCAACAACTGGCGGATCAAATGACTGGAACTCAATACGGAAAGTATTTCTTCACTCATAAGCGGTCGAATCTCATCCACCAGTTCCGGGCAGGCCAGCAATGAGTGCAGAAACTCCCAGTCCGCAGGTGGAATCAGCAGGGAGCCGGCAGAACGGCCCGGTTCTTTGGCGGCCATCACCTTTCGCCCGCGCAGCAGCCCCTCCTCAATCCCGAAGGCTTCTGCCGTACGCTTCTGGTATTCGCCTCGCACAATCGCATCAGGAATCTGTGCCACCACCTGCATGACCTGTTCAATGGCGTCCCGTTTCTTTTCCGGACGACGAATGTCAACCGCCTCCATCTCCCGGCTCAGCAGGTACTGAAAACCATCATCCGCTTCAGCGGTTTGACGGATCACGCCTCTCGAGCCCTCTTTGCGGACCAGCTCGTCGGGATCCTTGAATGCGCCGCAGCTGATGATCCGGGGGGAAATGTTGTGGGAAAGCATCCGTTCCACGCCCCGCAGAGTGGCCTTGACACCCGCGTCATCTCCATCGTAAAAGAGAAAAATGTCACTGGTAAAACGGTTCAGGAGGTGAACCTGATCCGAAGCCAGGGCGGTTCCCAGGGCGGCTACTGAATTTTGGATCCCATGCTGATGAAGGGAAACCACATCAAAATATCCTTCCACCAGAACAGCGGACCGCTCTTCCCGAATGTGTTTCTTTGCCTGATAAAATCCGTACAGATGGTGACTTTTATGAAACAGGGGACTGTCGGGAGAATTCATGTACTTCGCCGGATCATCCAGCAGGGTTCTGCCCCCGAAAGCGATCACGCTGCCGGACTCGGATTGAATGGGAAACATGATCCG
>CAYVBC010000034.1:3145-12237 GCA_964449545.1 uncultured Clostridia bacterium
TGCCCCCGAAAGCGATCACGCTGCCGGACTCGGATTGAATGGGAAACATGATCCGACCCCTGAAACGATCGTAGACGCGCCCTCCCTGGCTACGGGCCAGAAGGCCCAATTCCAGTGCCTTTTCCATATCCGCTTTGGATTTGACAAGATCTTTCTGAAGCGCATCCCACTCATTTCGTGCATATCCGATTGAAAATCCCTCTATGGTTGAATCCGTAATTCCCCGATCAGCCAGGTACGCCAAAGCCCTGGAGCCTTCTTCCGTATCGGTCAGGTTGGCCCGGAAATGGTGCAATGCCAGCTCATTGATTTTCAGATACGCATCCGTGACGGGGCGGCGACCGGCATTCCGGCTTCGCTCCACAGGCAGGTTGAATCTTTCAATCAGAAAATCCATGGCTTCCGGAAAACTGAGATTCTCCATTTCCTGAACCAGTGAAAAAACATCACCAAATTTATGACACCCGAAACAGGCGAAAGTGTTGCGATCGGGCATCACAAAAAACGAAGGCGTCTTTTCACTGTGAAAAGGACACAGGGCTTTGAAGTTCTTCCCAGCCGGTTTCAGTCTCACGTATAGAGATGCAACATCAACTATGGATAGACTTCTTTTAATCTGTTCTTTGGTTTCCATTAATGAAGGGCGAACAATCAAGTATGATGTGCTAATTCAGGCGATTTGTCAACCGAGACAGGCTATAATCGCACAAAAAAAACAATTCCCCCGGCCAATCCACCCATTTGTATGGAGGTATTGCCCGCGGAGGCATTGACATCACTGAAGCGAAAATTCAATTCCAGGCGAAAACGGGAAGACAGGCGAATCTGGGTTCCCACAGCCAGAGAATACCCATCCCCCTTCGGAGTGTTTTCTTCATTGGCGGTTTTTTCGGTCACATGGAGGTGAAGATAACCAGCCTCAAGAAAGGGAGAAAAGCGACGGCCGAGAAACGCATATCTCAGGGCCAGACGAATCGGGTAGATGCGGAGACGTGTAATCTCCTTGGTGTATGAAGTCTCCCCGTTACGCATGTATTGCCCGCCGGAAATCCAGCATGAGAGCCCTTTCCAGAATTGAACCCCCAGGGTCAGCCCGTATTCCGCGTCCGGGCCATCACCATAGATTTCCCGGAAGAGCGAATCCCGTGGAACAAATGCGCTCAAAGATGCACCCAGATGCACTTGAGCCGCGCCCGCGGTTCCCGCAACCATTAGAAAAAGTAATAACCAGGATTGAATCCGCTTCATATTCAATGGATACCACGCGGCCGGGGAAAAGTAAACCGTGTTCCTTCTTCTTCTTTGCCCGCCACTCAGGTATAATCAGATCCGGAAAGCAAAAGGGTAAAATCTCAGTGGAACAATTCAAGATCAGGATTCAGAAAAGAATTTTTCAATCCGAGACCACCGGATTCGGTGTATTCAGGGTCAGCGGACTGCCTGGAGGACGGAGCCGGACCCTGGTGGGCGAACTTCTTGATGTCCACGAGGGAGATACACTTGAAGTATCCGGTGAGTTTGCCCGGCATCCACGCTTCGGAGAGCAGTTCCGCGTGGACTCTTACCTCCCCCTGCTGCCTGGAGACCACGAAGGCATGGTCGCTTATATCGCTTCCAGGAAAATCCCCGGACTGGGCCGGAAGACCGCTAAAAAAATCGTAAAAGCCTTCGCGGAGGAGACCCTCCAGGTACTTCAGGGGAGTCCGGAGCGCCTGCTTGCGGTTAAGGGTATCGGGCATCAACTGGTGGAAAAAATTCGAACCTCATTCCGAGACCGGCGCATCCTCCGCGAATTGACGGTTCGGCTCTCTCCCTTTGGAATCGGCACGGCCACCATTTTGAAAATCCTGCGTGAATTCGGTGATCAGGCCGGGTTGGTACTGGAATCAGACCCATATGTGCTGATGGATACAATACGAGGCGTGGGATTCCGTATCGCGGATACCATCGGGCGAGCGTATGGAATTTCTCCGGAAGATCCCCGGAGACTCCGGCGTGGCGTGGACCATATACTGAGTCAGGCGGAATCTCAAAATGGTGACCTGCACATGGAACGGTACACACTGCTGGAGAACGGCAGCCGCCTGTTAAACACGGAAGTGGACCGGCTGGCGGAAATCCTGGATCAAAAAATCGAACGAGGTGAACTGGTTCAAGAAAAGATCCCTGAAACCGTAATCATGAGCGCACGGAACCACCAGGTGGAAACTGAAACCGCGCGCATCCTCCACCGGATGTGCGGACACGCCGCACCGGTTCAGCCGCCGGATCCCCAACCGGTATTCGATGAACTCCGCCTGACGTTGACTTCAGAACAGCAGGAAGCGGTGCGCACAGCGGTTTCTCACCCCGTTACCGTGATTACCGGTGGCCCGGGGACCGGAAAAACCACGATTATCCGTGCGGTGATTGAAACATTCACCCGTTCCGGTCAGAAAGTCCGCATCGCGGCACCCACGGGACGGGCGGCCAAACGAATCGAAGAGGCCACGGGGTTCCCCGCTTCAACCATACACAGGTTGCTGAAGATCAATCCCGAGACCGGACAGTTCTCTCATGATGAGCGCAGTCCTCTGCTCGCCAACGCGGTGATTATTGACGAATTCTCCATGGCGGACATTCATCTTTTCCACGCCCTGCTGCGTGCGTTGAGTCCGGACGCACTCCTCATTATTATCGGAGATAAAAACCAATTGCCTTCCGTGGGCCCGGGCAATGTGTTGCGGGACCTGATCCAAAGTGACTTTTTCCCCACCGTCTCCCTCAGTCGCAATTTCCGGCAAACCGAAGACAGCGGCATCGTGGAAAACGCCTATCGTATTCACGCAGGGGAACCCCTTGAGCTGAAACCATACCGGGATGATCTGGACTTTGTTTTTGTCCGGGTGGCCACACCCGAACAGGCGATTTCCAAAGTGATGGGCATTCTCGAACACCTCTCAGGCGATTATTCCTTCAACTCTCCTGAAGTACAGGTTCTGGCCCCGATGTACAGAGGCTCCGCGGGAATCGACATATTAAACGCCGCGATCCAGGAAAAATTCAATCCGGAACCGGTCTGCATGAACCGGGAGCAGGTGCGCTACAAACTCAATGACAAAGTCATGCAACTGAGAAACAACTACGAAAAAGACGTGTTTAACGGAGAACAGGGAATCGTAGCTGAATACAATGCGGAGGAACGAAAGCTGGTGATTGATTTTGAGGGCCGCTTCACGGAGTATTCCGCTGAGGAAGTGGATGAATTGACGCTCTCCTATGCGGTGTCCATCCATAAAGCACAGGGTTCTGAGTATGACTGCGTCATTCTGCTCATGCTGCCCCGGCATGCAGTCATGCTGAACCGGGAAATCTTTTACACCGCGGTGACCCGCTCCCGGAAAAAACTCTTCCTGGTTTCTTGTGAAGACGCCATTTATCAGGCGATGGCGCGCTCCACGCCAAACCGTCGCCGGACCCTTCTGCAGCAGCGTTTGAGTGATTTCTTCGAGGCCGGGTAAGCGCTGGCACATAACGAGAATCCGGGGTATAATGCGGCCATGATCAAAGGAAAGAGCATATCCATCGGGCAATGGATACGGGTAATTCTCTCTCTGGGGATTATCGGATACGGCGTCTGGGCTTCGAACTGGATCGGCATGCTGGGATTCGTTACGCTGTTTACCGCCTTATCCGGGACCTGCCCGTTGACGCTGCGATTCCCCGGTCGGCATTGAGGAGAATGGCCCCCATGTCAATACAGATACCTTCTCAGAATCGTGTCCCCATTGCGGAGCGGATTCATCAGGGAACCATGATCTGGGATGGCGCCATGGGAACCGGTATTCAGCAGAAAAACCCGCCGGCGGACGCATGGGGAGACTTCCCGGGGTGCCAGGAGTTCCTGGTGATCAGCCAACCTGGAATCATCACCCGAATCCACCAGGAGTTTCTGGAGGCCGGGGCGGATGTCATTGAAACAGACACCTTCGGCGGCAACGCGCTAACCCTTGAGTCTCATGGTCTGGGTAACCGGACCAGGGAGTTGAATCACAAAGCGGCGGAACTGGCCCGTCTCACGGTGGACGCCTTCCCGGACCATGGACGTCCCCGCTATGTGGCCGGTTCCATGGGACCCGGATCCCGCCTGCCCAGCATCGGTGACGTGGATTTCGACACACTTCGCGACGCGTTCCTCGCCCAGGCGGAAGGGTTGATCACCGGAGGCGTGGACCTGATCCAGATTGAAACCTGCCAGGATCTTCTCCAGGTCAAAGCAGCGGTTTCCGCGGTACGCAGAGCGTACACCACCTGTGGACGCAGCGTGCCCTTTATTGTCCAGGTCACCCTGGAAAAAGATCACATGCTGCTGGGAAGCGACATCCTGACGGCTCTCCATGCCGTACTTCCCCTGAATCCCCTGGCCTTTGGTGTGAACTGCGGCACCGGGCCTGAAGGCATGGAGGACTCGATTGATCGCCTTTCACGCCATTGCCCGATTCCCATCATCATCATGCCCAATGCCGGCATGCCACGCATGGAGGATGGGATTCCCCTGTTTGATCTCTCCCCGGAGGATTTCTCCCGTCACATGCGGCACTACGCCGACCAGTATGGAGTATCCCTGCTGGGGGGATGCTGCGGAACCACCGCCGCGCATATTCAGGCCCTGGCCACAGTCATGGGCGCGGCGCGGCCCTCCCGATCCATTCCAGATCCCGCACCCGCATTTACGTCCATGTTCCAGATTCAAGCCACCCGGGTGAAGCCCCCGCCCATGATCATCGGGGAGCGGGCCAATGCCAATGGAAGTCGCGCTTTTCGCCGCTCCCTGCTGGCGGATGACTGGGATGCCATGGCGGAAATCGCCCGCGAACAGGAGTTGGAAGGGGCACATATGCTTGACCTTTCAGTGGCATACGCCGGCCGCGATGAAGTGACGGATCTTGCGGAAATCACCTCCCGCCTGAACCGGGAACTCCACATCCCCCTGGTCTTCGACAGCACGAATCCCGAGGCCCTTGAAGCGGGGCTGAAACGGTACGGCGGACATTCCCTGATCAACTCAATCAATCTGGAAGATGGAGGGATACGTGCCGAAAAAATTATTCACCTGGCCCGGGAATACGGAGCGGGCCTGATCTGCCTTGCCATTGACGAGACTGGTATGGCACGGGACCATGAGCATAAGCTTGCGGTTTGTGAACGACTGTACCGAATGTGCACCCGGGCCGGGATCGCGCCCCAGGCCCTCTATTTCGACCCCCTGACATTCACCCTGGCGTCAGGAGATCCCGGTCTGTTCAACGCCGGAGTTGAAACCCTCAACGCCCTCCCCGGGATCCGGGAAAAATGGCCCCTGGCCAACACGATCCTGGGGGTCAGCAATATCTCCTATGGGTTGAAACCGGCTGCCCGCCGGATCATAAACTCGGTATTCCTGTACCAGGCCGTGCAGCATGGACTGGACGCGGCCATCTTCCATGCGGGAAAGGTGATCCCCCTTCACCGAATCGACAGAGAGGCCAGACAACTCGCCGAAGATCTGATATTCAATCGCCGACAGGAGGGAAACGATCCCCTGGAGGCCATACTGGAGTGGTATTCTCAACGTGGAGACAGCCGGGAAAGCACCAAAGACAGATCGGTGGATCCCGTTTTCGATCGCCTGGAGTCCGCGGTGCTGGATGGAAGAAAAGCAGGCTTGGAAGCCACGCTGAACGCGGCGCTTCAGTCCATACCCGCACTGGACATCATCAACCACCACCTGCTTCCCACCATGCAGAAAGTGGGGGATCTTTTCAGTACAGGACGCATGCAGCTGCCCTTTGTCCTGAAAGCCGCGGAGGTCATGAAATCCGCCGTGGATCTGCTGTCACCCCATCTAGACCCGGGAAGCCTGGAAAGCAAGGGTTCCATGGTATTGGCCACTGTGCGTGGCGATGTCCATGATATCGGAAAAAATCTGGTGGATATCATCCTCACCAACAACGGGTACCGGATCTTCAATTGCGGCATCAACCAGAGCAGCAGCGAAATTATATCATCCCTGCGTCGCCATCAACCCGACGCACTGGGTGTCAGCGGGCTTCTGGTGCAGTCCACTCTTGAAATGAAAGAACTGCTCCTCCACATGAATCGGGAAAAACTGGAGCTTCCGGTCATCTGCGGCGGTGCCGCACTGACCCGAGACTATGTGAATAGCGAGCTGGTTCCCGCTTTCAATGGACCCGTTCACTACGCGGCGGATGCGTTTGACGCATTGAGAATCCTGCAGGGGAAAGGTCAATGGGAAGCAAAGGCCTCTCAATCCGCACCCCTGCCGCCCAAATCCCGGGCGTATCGCCCGGAGTCGTCGTTGACTGCGCCTTTTCACGGACGGCGTCACATCCGGCTTTCACTGGATGACATTGAAAAGTCTCTGGATCGGGCCACTCTATTCCGCACTCGCTGGAAAATGACCCCGGATCAGGGAGCGGAGCAGTCCCTGAAAGAAATCATTCAGGCCCTTTCCGATGCGGGCGTAACCGAATTTGGCGCCACCTATGGGTACTTTGCCTGTATTCCGGATCCGGGCAACAATTGTATTCTCCTTCCGGAAGCAGGGGAAAAACTGCATTTTGCCGCGGCTCCCCATCCGCCTTCCGCATGGTTTGCCATCAATGGAGACACCCTGCCTATTCTTGCTGTCACATGCGGCGCGGAAATCGCGTCACTGGTTCAACTCCGGTTCAGACGTGAAGAGTATTCGGATTACCTTTTATGGTATGGTTTTTCCGCTCAGTTGGCCGAAACCATGGCGGCTGAGATTCACAGAAAAATCGCCGACGAAATGGGTGTGGACTTCAAACAGAGTCGACGCTTCAGCCCCGGGTACCCGTCATGGCCTGATCTTTCTCAACAGAAAATTCTTGACAGGCTGCTGGGATTTTCTGATCTCGGGATCACCATGACCGAATCCCATCAGCTGGTGCCTGAAGCTTCCGTAAGCGCCGCGGTCGTCCCCAGGTACCGGGTTGTCAGAATTTAAGAATTCGTGCCCAGGAGCTGTTCAATCATATCGGTAATCCTCAGACCGAACGCTCCGTCACTCAGGGGGGCGCGATCCTCCAGGATCGAATCCACAAAATCCGTTGTCATCAAACTCAGGGGTTCCGTGGTATCAATCCGGGGGCTGAGGACATCTCCCACCCGGTAGGCCAGTTGAAACTCACCGAAATCATCGGGTTCCAGCTCTTCCACCTTTTTATCATAGATCTTGATCTTCTCTTCCGGTTCAGTGTCGTTGTAAATCAACATGCGTCGATTGCCGACCACGATGGTTTCACGCAGTTTTCGCGGGGATAGCCAACTGACCAGTCCCTCCATCATGGTTCCATTATCAAACTCCATGAAAATGGACCCCACATCCGGATGAGCTCCCACAGAAGTTTTCAGAAAACTGTCCGCGCGCCGCAATCCCACGTCACCCAGCCAATACAGGGCCATGGACAGGTCATGGGGAAACAGGTCCCAGACTACGTTCACCGCGCGTTGATGAATACCCAGGTTAATTCGACGAAAAGAGATGAATTCCACATCTCCGAGCTCACCGCTGTCAATGATCCGCTTAACTTCCCGGACCGGCGGGCTGTACAGGAAGGTGTGACCGCTCATCAGACGGAGTGAACGTGATGCCGCCCGTTCCACCAGGTCACGGGCATGCGCGGATCGGGTAACAAAAGGTTTTTCAATATAGAGATGCTTGCCGGCATCCAATACCGCGCACCCCATTTCATAATGAGTGTCCGGAGGTGTAACCACGAACACGCCTGCCAGCTCATCGTCCTTCAACAGCGCGGATGCGGTTGAAACCGTCTCCACCGCAGGAAACGCGCTGGATATGGATTCAAGCGCAGAAGGGTTCTGATCACAAACAACCAGAGAGTCCACATCCCGTTGCCGCAGCAGGTTTCGTACGATATTCTTTCCCCAATACCCGGTCCCGATTACACCAATACGCATGCCGCCTCCTCAGTAGATGCCGGTACGGAAATTCCGGCAACGGTAGTCAAATTATAGCACGACGGAGCGGGCTCAGTACACCCGTGAGAAAACGAAAACCGACCTCAATGTACGGAACAGAATCAGCAGGTCCAACCAGAAATCATGTTCCAGCACATAATACACATCCAGGCACAGCGCGGTGTGCAGAGGCATCACGCCCCTTCCGGACACCTGCCAGAGGCCCGTGAGGCCCTGGGGCGCATGCAGCCGTTTTTTTGCCCAGGCCGGATACATCTCTATTTCATAGGGAAGTGCCGGCCTTGGCCCCACAAGCGACATATGCCCCACAAGCACATTGAGAATCTGGGGCAGCTCATCCAGGCTGGTTTTCCTCAGAATCGCCCCGGCAAGGTTGATCTCATCCCGGTGGCTGAGTTTTCGTACACGCCTGGCCACCGGAACCAGTCGGTCCGGATCCAGTGCGGTCCTCTCCTCTTCAGCAAGGAGTTCATGAATATATTCATGGTGGCGGGGATCCACATCTTCGGGTTTTGAACCGGACACAATCTGCATGGTTCTGTACTTGAGAAGAGGAAACAACCTGCCGGCCCGCCCCAGACGAATCTGGCGGAACAGGATCGGGCTCCCGAACTGCAGGCGCACCATAATCGCAATCAGTGGGAAGAGCAGCACCAGCACCGGCAGCGTCATCAGGGCCGCAAATCGATCCAGCAGAGGCTTGGCCAGTTTTCGGTAAAACCGGTGAGTACTTCCCTCTACGGCAAGCCCCTGAATCCCATTCAGCTCCACCACCGCGCCCTCATGGTTCAATTCCCTGTTGTAGGGGTTGAACACCAGAACCGTAGCGGAGGTTCTCGTTGCTTCATCCTTTATCCTGTACAGAAACGCCACATACTCCCGCCACATCTCAGCCCGGGTGGCGACGGTGGCTGAAGGTCGGTATTCGATGAAGATCAACCCCCCCCTGGCATCTTCAGGAATAGAGCTATCGTCAAGAGATCGGATCATTCGAAAACCCCGGCCCATTCCGTGGTTGAACGAATCCAGCAGTCCCCCGGACAACCGGTACCATACCCGGGTATGATTCAACAGCCACTTCCCCAGCA
>CAYVBC010000035.1:0-12161 GCA_964449545.1 uncultured Clostridia bacterium
TAGACAATCCATTACCTGTGCAATCCTTGCCGGAGGGGCAAGCAGAAGATTCGGAAAAAACAAGCTTGCACTGAATTACAGGGGAAAAAGCTTTCTGCAACACACAATTGAAACCTTATCCACTGTTTCGAAAGACATTATTGTCTCGGGTGAGAATTGTGAAAGCCTCAATGTGGCTCCGTGCAGATGCTTTTCCGACAGTTTCCCCCTGAAGGCATCCATCGTGGGGATTCACACGGCACTGAAAAGCGCCGAAAGCCCGGTTGTACTGGTTGTGGCCGGAGATCTCCCGCTTTTAAAGCAAGAGGTACTGCATCTGCTGATCGAAAAGTTTTTCACCAATGACTGCGATGCCGTCGTCCCGATTGTGAAAGGATATATGGAACCCCTGGTCGCCGTGTATGCCAGGAGCAATCTGGCGATCATTGAGGAAAACATCCATTCCCAGAGACTGAAAATCGTGGATTTTATCCGGAGAGTTCATACCGCCACACTTTCGGAGCGCGAAATCCGGACCGTGGACCCTGAATTGTGTTCTTTTATGAATATTAACACCCGGGCCGACTATTATGAACTGCTGCGGCGCGGCCATGGTCCCAGTCCGAATCCGGAGGGGGAATCCCAGCTTTTCTGAAGGATTAGTTAATATATAATTTTATTGCTATCTGCAACCACTTCAGGTACGATTCTTCAAATCAATCGAAAGGAGTCGTCTGATTGAGGTGTATTTATGCGCATTAAAAAATCACGTGGGGATTCATTGATATTCTGGAGAGACCGGTCATTTCTGTCCAAGGTGTTGCCTTTTTCCATTCCATGATCCGAATCAAAGCCGTAGCGAAAGCAAAGCGACTCCCGTTATTCGAAGGCATTCTCCCCGATTCTTTTTTCCGGCTCTCCCGATCCATCCATCAATCAAATATCCGGGCACGTTCCCAAACTGAATAATCAATCAAAATATTTGCATCAGGAGGATTGCATGAAATTGGAAGACCTGAAGAAAATTCGGGACAAACACCGACAGGATATGATCCTGCGGAACGGAGACGCCCGTATCCGGGTGGTTGTGGGCATGGGTACGTCGGGAATCGCCGCGGGTGCGCGCGAAACCCTGCATGTCCTGCTGGAAGAGATTGAAAAGCGCAATCTGAACGATATTATCGTCACGCAAGCGGGGGAGAGAGGGCTGAGCTCTCACGAGCCCGTCGTAACAATTTTTGAAAAATCAAAACCCCATATCGTTTATGGAAACGTAACCGCTGATGTGGCCCGCAAGATTATGGCGGAACATATTGTCAACGGCAGCCCCGTTTCCGCATATGTCCTCGAAGTCGGTGCCTGAAGCGGTTTCGGGGAAGGATAGGAACGGAAATCCATGAACAGTCAAATCGAATGCGCCGAAAATGCAACCACGGGCCAGGGCCGGGCGCGGAATCACAAACAACAGGTGAGGTGAAGAATGACAAAACATCACATTATGGAGAAGTATGCCCAATCGGGTGACAATTTAATCGGTATCCTTCATGACCTGCAGGAAGAGAGTGAATGGAATTTTCTGTCCAAGGATGATCTGGAGGCGGCAGCGGATTACCTGGATCTGCCCTACAGTTTTGTTCATGGAGTGGCCACGTTCTATACCATGTTCAGCCTGAAACCACGGGGTAGACATGTGATCCGGGTCTGCCAGTCACCACCCTGCCAGTTGCTGGGCGCGTCCACGGTTTCCGATGAATTGAAAAATCAGCTGAACGTCGAGTTCGGCCAGACCAGCTCTGATCAGATGTTCACGCTTGAAATGACCTCGTGCCTGGGCGTCTGCGGTGTCGCGCCGGCCATGATGATTGATGGGGATGTGTACGGGAACCTGACGGTGGAGAAGATCGCCGGCATCCTTGACGCCAGAAGGAGGGCACAATGAACATGTTCAGAATGCACATTTTACTCCCGGTGGATGATGCAACCATCCAGGCGGGTGTGATGGATATCAAACGCCAGTTGGAACTGGAACTTGAGCGGAACAACCTGTCGCAAGAGATCAAGCTGCTGGAAACCGGTTCGGTCGGCATAGCGGGCCGGGGAGTCGTTCTGATCGTATACCCGGACAACGTCTATTACTATAATGTACGCAAAGAAGATATTTCCCGCCTCATCGAGGAGCACCTGTTGAAGGGGCGGATCTGTGAAGGGATGGAACATGACAAGGGTGAAAGTGCAAAGAAAGGGCCGAAACAGTTTCACAAAGTCGGACTGACCCGCGAACAGCCCCGGGTGGTTCTGGATAAAAGCTTTGTCGTGGATACCTATGACATCGAAGAGGTCATCAGTTATGGCGGATACCAGGGGCTGGAAAGAGTCTTTTCTGAAAATATTACTCCGGGAGCCGTGATCGATGAGATCAAGAAGTCCGGGTTGCGGGGGCGCGGTGGCGCTGGATTCCCGACTGGATTGAAGTGGACTTTTACCGCCAATGCCCCCGGAGATGAGAAATATGTCATCTGTAATGCGGATGAAGGCGAACCCGGGACTTTCAAGGATCGCCTGATCCTGGAAGGGGATCCCCACAAGTTGATTGAAGCCATGATCATCGCGGGATATGCCATCGGTTCCCACAAGGGCTATGTGTACATTCGTGGTGAGTATGAACTCTCTATTGAACGGACCCAGCGTGCCATTGATGACGCCCGCAGCTACAACCTGCTGGGAGATGATATCCTGGGTTCCGGTTTTTCCTTTGACCTGGAGATCAAGAAGGGTGCCGGCGCCTATGTCTGCGGCGAAGAGACGGCCCTGATCGAATCCCTTGAGGGCAAACGCGGTAATCCGCGGGTGAAACCGCCATTTCCGGCCGTGAAGGGGCTGTGGCAGAAACCCACCATGGTGAACAACGTGGAAACCCTGGCCAGTGTCCCCCATATCATGGCCCGGGGAGCGGACTGGTTCAAATCCCTGGGCACGGAAAAATGCACCGGCACCAAGGTGTTCACCATTCTCGGCAATGTCGAGTACCCGGGATTGATCGAAGTGGAGATGGGGACCCCCCTGCGGGAGATCATCTACAGCTATGCCGGAGGCATCAAAGACGGCAAGAAGTTCAAGGCCGCTCTGGTGGGAGGAGCCGCGGGCATGTTCCTGTCGGAAAAGTTACTGGACACTCCCATGGATTTCGAAAGCTTGAAGGAGAACGCGGCGGTTCTGGGGTCCGGGGCCATTCTGGTCATGGATGAAGACGCGTCCGTGGTTGATATGCTTCATTCGGTGTTGGAGTTTTTCGCTCATGAGTCCTGCGGACAATGCAGTCCCTGCAGGGTTGGGACTCGGCTGTTACTCAATATGAGTGAGGAAATTGTCGCGGGTCGGGGCACGGAAAAGCTTCTCAACCAGATGTTGACAATTTCCGAAACCATGTACAATACGTCGCTTTGCCCTCTCGGGCAGTCCCTGATCATGCCGGTCAAGAGCGCCATAGACCATTTCAGGGGAGAGTTTAAAATCAGTGTGGATAATACATCCAAATCCATCAAAGACAGGAGGAAATAATGAGCGATATGGTCAAATTATATATTGACGGTGAAACCGTAGAGGTTCCGCCGGGAACCATGATTCTGGATGCCGCTAAAAAGCTGGACATTCACATTCCCACCTTGTGCTATCACGAGGACCTTCCCCCCACCGCGTCCTGCGGAGTCTGTGTAGTGGAGATTGAAGGCTCCCCGGTACCCAAGCGTGCCTGCTGTACCCCGGTGGCTCCGGATATAAAAGTGCGTACCCAGTCCAGGGAATTGAGGGCGATGCGGCGTGACCTGGTGGAGATGATTCTTTCCAACCACGAAGTGGTCTGTCCCACCTGTGTGTCCAACGGACATTGCGAACTCCAGGACCTGGCCAATAACCTGAACGTGGACATGGACAAGTACCCGGCCATCTACAAGGAAGAACCGTTGGATGAGACCAACCCTTCCGTTGTCCGGGACCCCCGGAAATGTATTGCCTGCGGCCGCTGCATTACCGTGTGTAACGAAGTGCAGACCGTGTATGCCATCAATTTCGCGGACCGTGGATTTGATGTCAATGTCAATACCTTTTTCAAGGAAGGACTGGGAAACAGTCCCTGCGTCTATTGCGGTCAATGTACCACCGTGTGTCCCACCGGAGCGCTGCGGGAGAAGAGTGAAGTGGAGCAGGTCTGGGATGCCATTTACGATCCGGAAAAGATCGTGGTGGTCCAGGAAGCCCCGGCTATCCGGGTTTCCCTTGCTGAAGAGTTCGGTATGGAACCCGGACTGGCGACTCCCGGCAGAATGCATGCCGCTTTGAAAAAGATGGGCTTCGACCATGTATTCGATACCAACTTCACCGCGGATCTGACCATTCTCGAAGAGGGGTCCGAGCTGGTGGAACGCGTGAAAACCGGCGGCCCTCTGCCCCTGATCACCTCCTGCTCTCCCGGATGGGTCAAGTTCATGGAAACCTATTTCCCGGATTTCGCCGAGAGAACTTCCACCTGCAAATCACCGCAGCAGATGTTCGGCGCCCTGGTGAAGACCTACTTCGCCAGGGAATACGATATCGACCCATCCAAGATCGTCAGTGTATCCGTCATGCCCTGCACGGCCAAGAAGTTTGAAGCGCGTCGTCCGGAAATGTGTGATTCGGGGTACCAGGATGTGGACCATGTGCTGACGACCCGTGAGTTTATCCGCATGATCCGGGAAACCGGTGTAGACTTCAAAACTCTGAAACCCATGGATGCGGAACCCCTGATGGGGCAGTATACCGGGGCCGGAACCATCTTCGGCGCCACCGGCGGCGTGATGGAAGCGGCCATCCGGTCCGCCTGGTTCCTGCTGACCGGTGAAAACATGGCCACCCTGGATGTCAAAGCGGTCCGCGGTATGGAAGGAATCAAGGAAGCTGAAATCACCATTCCCACCAAAGCGCTGGGTGACCTGCCGGTCAAGGTAGCGGTTGCCCATGGACTGGGCAATGCACGCAAACTGCTGGACAAGGTCAGAAATCAGATCGCGGAAACGGGAAAAAGTGAGTATGCCTTCATCGAGATCATGGCCTGCCCCGGCGGCTGCGTGGGTGGCGGCGGCCAGCCCTATGGATCCACACTGGCCCGTCGGGCCCGTCGTGGTGAGGGACTGTACCAGGAAGATGCGAGTCTGGAATGCCGCAACTCCCATGAGAATCCCGGGGTTATGGGCGAAGATGGCATTTACGCGAAATTCCTCGGCCAGCCCCTGGGAGAAAAATCCCATGAGTTACTGCATACCTGTTACTGGGAAAGATGTCATAGCGGTGGCTCCACAAAGAAACAACTGACGCACAAGCACTGAGATATCCGGCTGGAAAAGCCGGTGTGAATCGATCCCGTTGCGGGGGGACGCCTCCCGCAACGGGGGATTTTCCCGATCTGAGGGAAGGGGCTGACCCTGACCCAAGGAGACGAAATGTCAAACGTACGGACGATTTCCGGATCCTCCACGCTCCGGGTGGGCGTCGTGGGGATTTTTATCCATCAATCCGATTCCGTGGAGCGGGTCAACCATATTCTCAAGGATTTCTCTCATCTGTTCAAGGGCAGATTGGGCGTCCCCCGGATATGTCATACCCCCCCCGTTAATGTGATTGCCCTGATTTTTACGGGCAGCACCGATGAACTGGGTGCATTTTCCGGTCGTATGGGGCAGATTCCCGGAGTGGAGGTGAAATCACTCATCTCCAGGAATTGTGTTCCCGGAAGCACGGAGGAGAGGTGAAATTATGAGAGAAGAGAGTGATTTTCTCGGAACCGTGACGCTGGCGGATGATTTTCCCTTCGGCATTCATACATACCGGGCGATGGAGAACTTCTCGTTTTCCAGCGAACGGGTTCGTCTCGACCTGTTTGCCGCCCTGGTTGAGGTCAAGAAAAGCGCCGCACTGGCAAACGGGGAGGCCGGGCTGCTGGACCCGGAGATTGTTGAGGTGATTGTGGCCGCGTGTGATACCATCCTGGCGGATCCGGAACCCTGGCGTCCGCCTCTTCATCCCCTTCAGGGTGGCGCGGGGACTTCGACAAACATGGCGGCCAATGAGTTGATCGCCAACCTGTCCCTGCGGAATCTCGGTCATGATTTCGGGGAATATGAATTCATCTCTCCTCTGGCACACATCAACCTGTCTCAGTCCACCAACGACGTGTATCCCACGGCGGTACGGATCGCACTGATCCGGTCGCTGAATAGGCTGCACGGGGTTGTGGAAGGGTTGCTGAAAGTCCTGCAGGAGAAGGAAAAGGCGTTCGCGGACCTGCTCAAGGTCGGCAGAACGGAGCTGCAGGACGCCATGCCCCTGTCGCTGGGGCAGGAGTTCTCCGCCTGGGCCGAGGGTGTGTCCCGATTCCGCTGGAGATTGAATAAAGCCGTGGACTGGATTCGCGAAATCAACCTCGGCGGCACCGCGGTGGGAACCGGGATCAACGCCGACCCGGAATACCGGGCCGCGGTGGTGGATATCCTGCGTCGTCAGGTCAAAGCACCCCTCGCTCTTTCCCGGAACCTCATCGACGCGACCCAGAATGTGGACCAGATCGTTGAAGTGTCCGGGTTGGTCAAGACCGGGGCGGTGTCCGTCAAAAAGATGTGTTCGGACCTGAGGCTCCTTTCATCCGGGCCCAACTGCGGCCTGGGGGAGCTGAAACTGCCGCCCATCCAGGCGGGCTCCTCCATCATGCCCGGCAAGGTAAATCCGGTCATGCTGGAAGCCGCGGAGCAGGTCTGCCTGCTGGTGATGGGGGGAGACGGCATGATCGCCGCGGCCGCGGCGGACAGCAACCTGGAACTGCCGCAGTTTCTACCCTTTATCGCCCATCAGCTGCTGAGCCAGATGGAGATATTCGCCGCGATGATCACGAAGCTGACCGAAACCGTGGCCGGAATCGAGCCGGACCGGGAGCGGATGAAATTTCACGTGGAAAACGCGTTTGCCGTGGCCACGCTCCTGGCGCCCACTCTGGGGCACGAAGTGATGTCCCAAGTGGTTCGGGAAGCGGTAGAGAAAAAACGTTCCGTTGTGGACCTGATCCGGGAAGGGAAACTGATCGATGAAGATCTGCTGGCCCGGCTCATGACACCCCGGGTCATGGCCTCTCCGGGCCCGGCCGTGCTGGAGGAGGCTGAATGAAAACGCGGACCATGCGGGGAGATCGCCTGCATATCGGATTTTTCGGGCGCCGAAACGCCGGGAAATCTTCATTGATCAATGCCATGACGGATCAGCCCGTGGCCATTGTTTCGGACACTCCGGGGACCACAACGGATCCGGTGTACAAATCCATGGAGTTGTCTCCCCTGGGGCCCGTGGTGCTGATCGACACCGCCGGTCTGGATGATACCCGGGATCAGCTGGGGCAACAGCGGACGGAGAAAACCCGACGTGTGCTCTCCCGGACGGACCTCGCGCTGCTGATCGTGGATCCCGGGTCCGAAGATTTCACCTTTGAGGACGAATGGCTCCAGGTTTTCCAAAAGAGCGGGCTGCCCTGTATTCTCGTGGTCAATAAGATTGACCTGGAGATGGGCGAGGCGGCCGGGAAATGGCTCAGAGAGAAGAGTTTTGTCCGGGTCAGCGCACGGGAGGGAAAGGGAATCGCGGAGCTTAAAAAAAGGGTTCAACAGGTGGCCCCCAGGCAGTGGGAACCGGATTTTCTCAAGGACCTGATTCACCCGGAGGACCTGGTTCTGCTGGTCACGCCCATAGACCTCGGCGCGCCGAAAGGGCGGCTGATCATGCCCCAGGTCAAGGCATTGCGGGATATCCTGGATGGAGATGCCGTTCCCGTCATGTGCAAGGAGAGGGAATTGCCGGCAACACTGGGAAAACTGTCGGAAAAACCGGCCCTGGTGGTGACGGATTCACAGGTGTTTCCCCAGGTGGCCGCGGATCTTCCGGAGGATATCCGGCTGACCTCATTCTCCATTCTCTCCATCCGGCAGAAGGGAGACCTGAGGCAGATGGTGGAGGGGGTTCGGCGAATTCCCCACCTGCGGCCCGGGGATCGGGTCCTCATCGCGGAAGCCTGCACCCACCATCCCCTGGAAGATGATATCGGCAGGGTGAAAATCCCCCGCTGGCTCCACCATTACGTGGGTGGGGAACTGGACATTGAAACCCGCCCGGGATTCAGCTATCCCGATGACCTGGACACCTACAAGTTGATCGTTCATTGCGGCGCCTGTACCCTGAACCACCGTGAGATGGCCAGGCGACAGGAGATTGCCGCCACACATGGCGTGCCCATCACCAACTACGGGGTGTTGATCGCGTTTCTGAAGGGGGTTTTTCCCCGCGCGCTGGAGCCTTTCCCGGAGCTGTACAGCCTGTTTTCCAGCCCCCGTGGAAGGACTGAAAGGAAGATCCGTCGGGAAACGGCCGGCATGACGGAAATCTAAAGGAGGACAAAGTGGAAACCGGATTCATCAATCATAGGACAATTGAGGAATATCTGAAAAACAACCAACCCCCGGATCGTGGGGAACTCCAGGAGATCATTGATCACGCCCGGGAATTGAAGGGCGTGTCCTTCAAGGAAGCGGAGCGACTTCTCATGGTGGAAGACGCGGAGGATCTGCAGTTGATCCTTGATACCGCATCGTATATCAAGAATGAAATATACGGCAAACGGCTGGTGTTGTTTGCCCCCCTGTATGTATCCAACCTGTGCAACAACGAATGCCTCTACTGCGCGTTCCGACGCAGCAATGACCGCATTCCGCGCAGAACCCTGACCCTGGACGAGGTCCGGGCGGAAACGGAAGCCCTGGTGGATCAGGGGCACAAGCGCGTGCTGCTGGTTTCCGGAGAGGGGCTGGGGGAGGAAGCGCTGGAATACTCGATGAAAGCGATCGAGACAATTTATTCCGTCCATCGTGGGAATGGAGAGATCCGCCGCATCAACATCAATATCGCGCCCCTCTCCGTGGACGGTTTCCGCAGGCTGAAAGAGACGGGAATCGGTACTTACCAGCTTTTTCAGGAAACCTATCACTACGATACCTATCGGAGAATGCATCCCAAAGGACCCAAGGCCAATTACATGAACCATCTCGGGGCCATGGATAAAGCCATGGAGGCCGGGATTGATGACGTGGGCATCGGGGTGCTGTTCGGCCTGTATGACTACCGTTTTGAGATCATGGCGTTGCTGCAGCATATTCGACATCTGGAAGAGACCTTCGGTGTCGGCTGTCATACCATATCCGTACCGCGACTGGAGCCGGCCACATCATCGGATGTGGCCTCCAATCCGCCGTACCCGGTCGACGATGTCGAGTTTCAGAAGATCATCGCCATCCTGCGGATCACGGTGCCCTACACGGGCATTATCCTCAGCACCCGCGAAAACGCGAAGACCCGCAGGGAGGCTTTTTCACTGGGGATCTCCCAGATCAGTGCCGGGTCGCGAACCAATCCGGGAGGCTATTCCGAAAGTGAATCGCTGGAACAGTTTTCCCTCGGTGACCATCGTCCATTGGAAGAGGTGATCCGGGATATCGTGAAACACGGGTATATTCCCTCCTTCTGTACCGGCTGCTACCGTTTGGGCCGGACGGGTGAAGATTTCATGGACCTGGCCAAGCCGGGACTGATCAAGCACTACTGTCTGCCCAATGCCCTGACGACATTCAAGGAGTACCTGGTGGAATATGCCGGGGAAGAGACCCGGAAACCCGGACTTGAATTGATCGAGGCGATGATCGGGGATATTCCTTCCACGGAAGTACAGGAAAAGACCCGGGATTTTCTCAAGCGCATCGAGCAGGGTGAAAAGGACCTTTTATTGTAGCGGGAAGGGTAAAATGATCCGGAACACGTCACCCGAAACTGAAGCCTCAAAACGGTTAAGCCGCCTTTTTGAACATCCGGATCCGGCCGATCTGCTGTACTTTCTCGCATCCGGGGATCCGGAAGAGATTGACGCCCTGTACGCCTTCGCGGACTCCGTGCGCAGGCAATTCGTGGGAGATGATATCCACCTGCGGGCCATTATTGAATTTTCCAACCACTGCATTCAGGGGTGCCTGTACTGCGGACTTCACCAGCAGAATCGGGAGCTGGTCCGTTACCGGATGGAGGAGGAAGAAATTCTGAAGACCGTTTCCCATGCGGCTGACTCGGGGTATCGCACGGTGGTGCTTCAGTCCGGGGAAGATCCCTGGTACACGCGGGAAGTCCTGGTCCAACTGATTGCCAAGATCAGAAAGCGGACGGACATGGCGATTACCCTCGCGCTGGGAGAACGCCCTTCCGAAGAGTACGAAACCTTCTTTAATGCCGGAGCAGACCGATACCTGCTGAAGCATGAAACCGCGGATCCGGAGCTGTACGCCCGACTCAACCCGGGCATGAGGCTGAGCAATCGATTGAATTGCCTGAAGGAGTTGAAGCGGATCGGATTCCAGACGGGGAGCGGCATCATGATCGGCCTCCCGGGCCAGACCCTGGAGAGCATCGCCGAAGATATCATGCTTTTTTACCGGATGGACATGGATATGATCGGCTGCGGACCCTATATCCCGAATCCCGGGTGCCCTGCCGGCATGGAAAATGATCTGCGCGAAGAGCTTTCCTACCGGGTGCTGGCATTGAACCGGATCGTCACGCGTACGGCCCATCTCCCATCCACCACCGCATTGTCTACGCTCAATGAAAATGATGCCAGGAAAAAGGCGTTGCAGCGTGGAGCCAACGTGATCATGCCCAATGTGACGCCCGAGGCCTTCCGCCGCCACTATCAGATTTATCCCAGTAAGCGGCGCATTGAAGTGGCCACCGGGAACTTCCGTATTGAGCTCGAACAGCTTGCCCGGGAGATGGACCGACGGATCGGGACGTCACGGGGAGACCGGAAAAAAGACGGTAAAAAACGGGAAAAGGCTTGACATTCCGCTTTATCGATACTATGGTATCGATATGCGGTGTGGCGATATGTTCTCCTGTTATTGCTCTGTAAGAGTGGAAGTGTCACGGATTCAGTCGTGGATGGTGTCCGCATGAAACGGGTCTCCGTTCCCGTGTTGCGGCGGTTGCCCGTCTATCATCATTTCCTGACGGAGTTGCGCAAGTCCGGAATGGAACGGGTTTCTTCTACGGTGGTGGCGAAGCAGTTCGGCTTCGATCCCATCAAGGTACGCAAGGACCTCTCCCTGACCGGTGCCGTGGGTAAACCGAAGATCGGTTTTGAAATTAATGAACTCCTGGAAAAAATCGAAGAGTTCCTGGGATGGGGGAATCCCAACGAAGTGGTCCTGGTGGGGTGTGGCGCACTGGGTTCGGCCTTGATGGGGTATGAGGGGTTTGCCCGCAGAGGATGGGAAGTACTGGTGGGATTTGATATCGATGAAGCGGTAATCGGCACCAAGATTCATGGAAAGATCGTGATGCCCATGGAGAAACTGCCGGATCTATGCCGACGAATCCATGTGGATATAGGGATCATCACCGTACCCGCCGGGGTTGCCCAGGAAGTGGCGGATTTCATGATTGACGGGGGCATCCGGGGAATATGGAATTTTTCTCCAACTTCGATCAAAGTCCCGGAAGGAATCGTTCTGCAACAGGAAAACCTGCTGGCGTCACTGACCATCCTGCATAAGAAAATTCAGATCGAAAAACACAAGATCAGAACCGGCAAGGTATTGACCTGATCTTACAGCTCGGGGGAAATGGCTGTCATTCTGTGGGCCGGAATACCTGTTAAGGTGACTCCGGCAGGGGGAATGGTTAACAAATTAATTTTTCTATGGTACTCTCTTTTCGAAGGGGAGGAATAGGTGAAGCATAGAACGATTGTGGCTGTGATTGTCAAGCAACGGAGTGAGACGTCCATCAATGTCCAGAAAATCCTCAGTGCCTGGGGCTGTATGATCACCACCCGACTGGGGTTGCATGAGGGCGTTCTGGACACCTGCACTCAGACGGGACTCATCATTGTGGAGATGGTGGGAGAAGAAGAGAAGAAAGAGGAGTTCGTGCGCAAGCTGAATCTGATCAAGGGCGTCCAGGCCAAGAAGATTGACCTGCAGGTGGACTGATCGGACTTCGAACAAAAATAAGGAGGCTATCATGTCATTGTTGGATATCAGGGAATTGCTGAAGTTTTCCGTACGGCTGGAAGA
>CAYVBC010000036.1:0-11924 GCA_964449545.1 uncultured Clostridia bacterium
AAATCTTCCTTTTTCAATAATCAGGAAATTTATTGTACCACACCTTTTGGTTAAAACCCTGACGGTTATCTGTTTTGCCTTCGGGTAAAAACATAAGTTACTGCGAGAAGCATCCACACGGTTACCACGATTGGGGAATATTTTTTGACATTCCGGAACAGAAGATACGGAGATCCTACAATGATCACGATCAATACAACTGAAAACAGTTTTCTTGCAAATTTTCTCATTCCACTGGCCCCACTAATTTGAACAACATAAAATCCAAGTTGATTTACAATGCTTGAGTATTTTTTTTTTGTCAAGCCTTGACAGTCCCATATCATTTGCCGTAATATGGCACATATTGCCGATGTTTTCAGATTTAACTGAATTTTTTCACATTTGTTAATATAATTGTGAAAAATTAATATGAACTATTTCGATATCACCAAGACATACCTCAAAGAAATTCTTGACACCCCCACCTTCAATAAGTGGGTCAAACCCCTTTCCTATATCGGAACGATCAATCAGATTGTTTTTGTGGGTTCTCCGGACCCTCAAAAATCCCACTGGATTAAATCCAACCTTCTTAAAAAGCTGAACGCATATACGAAGAAGGAATTCAAATTCACAATTAAGTTGGTTCCACTGTATGATGAAGAGGTCTCTCCTCCCCAATCCCCCCTTCCGACGCCATCCCCCTCCCCTTCTCCATTTAATTCAAACTTGAACCCCAAATACAGTTTTAATACTTTTGTGCAACTGGATTCCAACCGCATGGCATACTCTTTTGCATACAGTGTGTCTGAGTTTCCCGGAAAATCCTACAACCCGCTCTACATTTACAGTGATGTTGGATTGGGTAAGACCCATATCATGTACGCCATTGGAAATCGTATTCAGGAAAACTCCGATATGAAGGTCGTCTATCTGACCACCAGTGATTTTATGAATGAATATGTTGAATATACCCGGTTCAACAAACGATCCGAGTTTATTAAAAAGTACACCTCCGTTGATGTTCTCCTTATTGATGATATTCAATACATCACCAAATGGGGAGGAACCAGTGAACAGTTTTATTATATCTTCAATAAGCTTATTCAGGAGGAAAAACAGATTGTCCTTTGCTCAGACACCCATCCGGATAATATTCCAGACCTTGAAAACAGAATAAAATCAAGATTTGAGTGGGGAGGAATTGTGGATATTCTCCCCTATGACCTTGAAGGACGAATGGCGATTCTAAAACAGAAGCTCTCAGAAAGAAAACATCTCTTTTCAAATGATTTTGAAATCAGCGAAGAAGTTCTTTATTTTCTGGCCTCTTCAATCAAGGAAAACATTCGTAAACTCGAAGGAGCGTTGAATCGTCTGATTGGTTACGCAAATCTGAAACATCCGGATACAAGTGGTGATCGCATTAATCTCGAGTTTGCAAAGGAAGCGCTGAAACCCTATATATCTCTTTCTAAAAAAAAGGTCACGATAGAAAGCATCCAGGAATATATCGCAAAGAGATTCAATATTCGTACCGAAGATCTGAAATCCAGAAATAATTCACCCAGGATTTCCCACCCGCGACAAATTGCCATGTATGTTTGTAAAAAATCCACACGCCATTCTCTCGCGGAGATCGGAACCAGTTTCGGGGGAAAACACCATACTACGGTTCTCCATTCCATAAAAAAAATTGACAGAGAGATGAATTCAGACTCTGAGTTTTCCAAAGTTGTGGATTCAATACTTAAATTCTTTAATGGGGACTGATATCCACAGTTTTTTAAAGATTTCCACAAAAGTTTTTTTTGATTACACTTCATCAGTCAATCGTTTCAAGAGATATTCACTTTTTCACCCTGTTTTATTTTCATTATTTCTAGTGTATACTAAATAATAATTATTAAGATAATAATAGGCGGTAGAAAATGAAGATCTTTGTGGAAAAATCCCAGTTTTCCAATGAGCTTAAGCTTTTTCAGGGAATTTTTGAAAAAAAGACTTTAATGGAAATTCTTCAGAACATTAAAGTAACTGCCTTTGAAAACGGATTGCTTGAGCTGGTGGCAACCGATCTTGAAATCGGACTTCAATCTTCAATGAAGGTGGATGTAAAAGAACCCGGATCATTTACCGTTCATGGTCGGGATTTTTACGATCTGATTTCCCGAATGCCTGACGGTCCGGTTGAAATTTCCGAAAATAATGATCTTCAGATCGTGATCAACAATTCGGCCAAGACATCCAAATATAAATTGCTCGGACTTCAATCTTCAGATTACCCTTCTCTACCTGAATCCGACTTTTCAAAAAGTATTCGCCTTTCATCGACCAGCCTTCAGTCAATGATCAACAAGACCTACTATATTATTTCTCCAGAAATGAAGTTCAACCTCGGCGGTGCTTTATTGAGTCTTGATTCTGGCCGTGGTGAAATGGCCGCAACGGATGGACACCGCCTGGCGTTTTGTGCTTTTGATGAGTCCCTGAATACAAGCGAAAGCCTTGAATTCATTGTGTCACGAAAAACACTTCTGGAGCTGCTGAAAGTTGGCGGTGAACTGGACATTGATTTTGCCTTTGATAAAAACAACCTATTTTTCAGAGCCGGAAACAGAATTTTATCCGCACGGATCATTGATCAGAAATTTCCCAACTATCGAGCAGTTATTCCGGATTCCACGAAATTCAAAGCCGTTCTGGGCGCAGAGGAACTTCTCACGACCCTTCGTCGTGTACTGGTTTTTAAAACGCGTAACAACGGGGTTTTCTTCAAGTTTTCTTCTGGAAAACTGGTGTTGGAAAGAACCACCCCGGAGAAAGGTGAGGCCCACGAAGAACTGGATATCGAATATTCCGGTGATTCCCTGGAAGTGGCATTCAATGGCCATTTTGTTCTTGATTTTCTGACACACCTGACCACGGAACAGATTGAAATCGGAATGAACGATGGAGAAAACTCCTTTGTCTTCAAGCCTATATCAGAAGATGATGTGGAGTTTGTGTATGTGGTAATGCCACTGAATATTTGATTTCTTTTGGTCGTCCAGCGATTAAAATTGAGGGGTTTCAGGAATATTCTGAGCCTGTTGCTTGATTTTTCATCCAAACACAATCTGATTTTCGGGTGTAATGGTGCTGGAAAGACTTCCATACTGGAGTCTCTTTTTCTAAGCGCTTTCGGAAAATCATTTCTGAATTCGACTCGAGGTGAGATGCTGAACCGCGGCAGTGGAGAGTTTAACATCATTTCAACTGTTTTGAAGAATGAACAGAGTTATGAAGTGGGGTGCCATTTTTCAGGTGAACGCCTGGATCTTCTGATGGATCAGAAGAGAACCAATCCGTCTAAGGTTCGTGAAATTGTATATCCGGTTTATTTTTCTTCCGCCACATATCACCTGGAAATTGAGTCCCTTCCACACCTGCGTAAACAGGTGAATCGTTTTATATGTGGTGTCGATCCTATTTACATACACTACATTTTGAGTTATAATAAAGCGTTGAAGCAGAAGAATCATTTGCTTAAATTCCGTCCGGATTCAGATGAATTGGTCGGATGGAATCGGATTCTCAGCGAAACGGGGACCCGGATTGTGAACTGCCGTCAGAATTTTATCAATGAACTGAACAGGGAAATCTGTACCTTGGGGCAAATAGACCTGAAAATTACATATTTTCCATCGTTTTCCAGCGGAACCGATTTGACGGAAGAGGCCTTAATGGAAGAATTTAACCGGATTGAAGAGTTCGAGCGGCAGTATCATAGAACTCTTATTGGTCCACATTTGGATAAATTTGAGATTAATCTGGGGGACAGAAAACTCAAATCTCATTCTTCCGGTGAAAAAAAGATTCACCTGCTCATGTTATATATCGCATTTATCCGCCTCTATCGGCATGTGAATTCTGATTTTCCGGTTTTTCTGGTGGATGATTTTGATACAGCCATGGATCAAAGCAATGTGGAAATTCTCATGGATACCTATCCGGATATGCAGATCCTGGCGACTTCAGTAAATCGTAATCCTCGATTTGATCATCAGATCGAATTGAGAAAGGAGAATTGAGAAGTGGCTGATAACCCGGTGAATGGAAATACATATACCGCGGAGAACATCAAGGTTCTTGAAGGGTTGGAAGCAGTTCGAGTGCGCCCGGCCATGTATATTGGCAGCACGGGATCCATGGGTCTTCACCACCTGGTTTATGAGGTTGTGGATAACTCCATTGACGAAGCAATGGCCGGATACTGCGATCGAATTGATGTGACCATAAATTTTGATAACTCAATCACGGTGATCGATAACGGTCGTGGCATTCCTGTGGATGATTTCAACGGAGAAGGTATTTCCGCGGCGGAAGTTGTCATGACAAAACTGCACGCAGGCGGAAAATTCGATAACGACACATACAAGGTTTCAGGCGGATTGCATGGAGTCGGTGTATCTGTTGTCAATGCTCTCTCTTCGAAGCTGGATCTGGAAATTAAACGAGACGGACATATTTATTTTCAGAAGTTTGAATACGGAAAGGTTCAGACACCATTCAAACAAATCGGCAAATCCGGTAAATCCGGAACGAAAATCACGTTCTGGCCGGATGATGAAATATTCGAAACAACCGAATATGACTATGGAATTCTATCCAAGAGAATGAAAGAACTCGCGTTCCTGAACCAGGGGATTACGATCAGCCTGAAGGACGAACGCAACAACACGGAAGAAACCTACCATTTCAAGGGCGGCATTGAAGAGTATGTAAAGTATCTATGCGGCACAAAAGAGCCCACCCACCCCACTCCCATCAACATTACTTCAAAAGATCCTGAATGCGAAATCGATATCGCCTTTCAGTATGTTAATGCTTTTAACGAAAACATCCTTTCTTTTGTCAACAATATCAAAACCATTGAGGGGGGAACCCACCTGACGGGATTCAAGGGTGCGCTGACACGAACCATCAATACCTTTGCCCAAAGCAATAACATGTTGAAGGATTTGAAAACGCCATTTACCGGAGATGATGTGCGTGAAGGCCTGGTGGCTGTTCTTTCCATTCGGATCAAAAACCCTCAGTTTGAGGGTCAGACCAAGGCCAAGCTGGGAAATTCCGAGGTCAAAGGGTTTGTGGAGTCTTTTGTAAACGAGAAACTGAGTCAGTTTTTTGAAGAGAACTTCCCCGCGGCCAAGGCCATTATCGGAAAAGTATTGATGGCCGCTCACGCGCGGGTCGCGTCCCGGAAAGCCAAAGACCTGGTAAGAAAGTCCAGCCTTCTGGAAAGCACGACTCTTCCTGGAAAGCTCGCGGATTGCCAATCCAAGGATCCCGCGGAAAGTGAAATATATATCGTGGAAGGGGATTCTGCTGGAGGTTCGGCCAAACAGGGTCGGGACCGCCGCTTTCAGGCAATACTTCCCCTGCGGGGAAAAATTCTGAATGTGGAGAAAGCCAGCACCGCTAAAATGCTTGAAAGTGGCGCGATCAACACCTTGATCGCCGCGCTTGGAGTGGGAATTGGAAAAGAGCATTTCGATATTGAAAAACTCAGGTATCACAAGGTCATCATCATGACAGATGCGGATGTGGACGGAGCGCACATTCGCACCCTGTTATTGACGTTCCTGTTCAACCATATGCGTGAAATGATTGAGAAGGGGTATGTGTATCTAGCCCAACCGCCATTGTTCATGGTGAAAAAAGGCAAAAAACATCTCTACCTGAAGAACGAGAAAGAGTTGATGGATTTCATGTTCAGTAAAGTGGGGGAAGAATCCCTGATTTTTCTGGAAGATGGAAGTGATGGTGTGATGAAAAACGCGAAGCTTGTTCGCTTTCTTCGACTGGTGAATAAAAAGAATTCTCTTGTGGATGACATTGAGAAGCGGGGAATTCCCAGGGAACTCACCCTGACGTTGATCGATCGCATTCGTGATGAAGATACACTTCGCAGCAAGGAAAAGGCACATATCGTCGCGGAAGCGCTACGGGAACTGGAGTGTTGCCGGAGTGTTGTGGTGGAACATGAGGAAGAATACAACACCCACTGCCTGGAACTGGAATATCAGTTGAATGGCGTGGTTATGCATAAGTTGATTAACTGGGCGTTCCTGACAGGCCCGGAATTCGCCGAGGTCAACCAGGTATATGAAAAATTAAAATCTTATCCTCAACCGCCGTATCGGGTACAGACAAACAAACAGGAGTTCGTGGTGGAGGATCGCAGTGATCTGGTTCCCCGTCTTCTGGAAAACGCCCAGAAGGGTTTTAATGTGCAACGGTACAAAGGCCTGGGCGAAATGAATCCCATCCAGCTGTGGGAAACCACAATGAACCCGGAAAACCGGACCCTTCTGAAGGTCCAGATTAATGATATTGTTCAGAGTGAAAGTCTGTTTGATACTTTAATGGGTAGTGATTCTTTTAAGCGCAAAGAGTTTATTCTGGAAAATGCTCTGAACGTTCGCAACCTTGACGTGTGAGGTTATTAATATGGCTCAAGACGAAACCCAATTGATCGAAAAAATAGAAGACGTCACCATTGAAAACGAAATGAAGACGTCTTATCTGGATTATTCCATGAGCGTCATTATCGGGCGCGCGATTCCGGATATCCGTGATGGTTTGAAGCCGGTTCACCGGAGAACATTGTTTTCTCTTCACCAGACAGGCACCCATTCCAACCAGCCGTTTAAAAAATCCGCTCGAATCGTAGGTGATGTTATTGGTAAATATCATCCCCATGGAGACCAGGCGGTGTATGACACCCTGGTGCGAATGGCACAGGATTTTTCCCTCAGGTATCCGCTTGTGGACGGTCAGGGAAATTTCGGATCCATTGACGGAGATCCCGCGGCGGCCATGCGGTATACCGAAGTAAGGCTGCAGAAAGTGGCCAATGAATTACTTCAGGATCTGGATAAGAATACGGTTGATTTTATACCGAACTATGACGGATCCATGAGTGAACCCGTAATATTTCCAGCTCTCCTTCCCGTTCTGCTGCTGAACGGCAGTTCCGGCATTGCGGTTGGAATGGCGACATCCATCCCTCCCCATCATGTCGGGGAATTGATTGACGCGTTTGTGCACTTTCTGGACAATCGCGATGCAACCATAGCTGAGTTGATGGAAATCCTCAAGGGACCTGACTTCCCCACCGGCGGTTTTGTGTTTGGGAAAAAGAGTCTTCTGGATGCGTACGAGAGCGGAAGGGGAACCATCATTGTCCGCGCCAAGGCCGTGGTGGAGTCTGATAAGCGCAATCGTCAGCGTATTGTGGTGACGGAGATTCCATACCAGACAAACAAGTCGCGGATACTGGAGAATATCGCCCGGTTGGTGAAGAGCAAAAAAATCGAAGGGATCAGTGATCTGCGCGATGAATCCGATCGTGACGGGATGCGCATTGTCATCGATATCAAGCGTGACGAGATTCCCGAAGTCATTCTGAATTCATTGTATAAATACACCCAGCTTCAAACCACTTTTTCCATCAACCTTCTCGCCATTGTCAACAGGCAACCCAAACAGTTTAACCTGACGGATTACTTTAATTATTTTCTGGGTCATCGCAAGGAAGTCGTGAGGAGACGCTCTCTTTTTGAGCTGGCCAAAGCGGAAAGAAGAGCTCACATCATCGAGGGCCTGAAGATCGCCCTGGACAAACTGGATCTCGTGATCAAGATCATCCGGAGTTCAAAGAATCGCCTGAATGCCAAGGACAGGCTGATGGAATCTTTACCGCTTTCGGAGATTCAGACCGATGCCATTCTCGATCTGCAATTGTATCGATTGACCGGCCTTGAGGTGGATAAACTGGAAGCCGAATACATTGAGCTTCTGAAATTGATCAACTATCTGAAGGAGTTGCTGGACAGTGAGAGGATGATGCTGAGCGTAATCAAGAAGGAACTTCAGAATGTTCGTGATCAATATCATGATGAACGCAGAACCACGATCATCGAACCGGAATTGACGGATATCCGGATTGAAGATCTGATCAAAGATGAGGATTTTGTGATTCTGTATACACGAAACGGTTATGTGAAACGCACAACCCTGAGTACCTATCGGAACCAGCATCGAGGGACCATGGGAAGAAGGGGCTTCGGATTGCGGGATGAAGATATGATATCCCGCATTTTTGTGGCATCGGCTCATGATTACATTCTTACGTTTACTGAAATGGGACGCCTGTTCTGGATCCGTGCCTATGATATTCCTGAAGGAGATACCACCAGCCGGGGAAAACCCATCAATCGGCTGATTGGAATTGACAGTAAAGAAAAGGTCTGCTCTGTGATCAATATCAAAGAGTTTTCTGAAGATCGCTATGTAATGCTTTTTTCACGAAAAGGGTATGTAAAAAAGACATCCCTGGCGGCTTTTTCGAACCCCAGAAGCAATGGAATTATTGCAGCGGATGTTCCGGATGGAGATACGCTGTTCGAAGCGCAGATTTCCACCGGAGACAGTGAGGTCATTGTGGGAACCCACCTTGGGAAGGCACTGCGTTTCCATGAGTCCGACGTACGTGAAATGGGAAGAAACGCCCGGGGAGTGCGCTGTATCAAATTGGATAAAGAGGACTTTGTTGTGGGCGCGGACGTCATTTCCGAAACGGATCTTTACATTCTCACGGTTACGGAAAGTGGGATCGGGAAGAAATCCGATCTGCAATTGTACCGGCCCCAGACTCGAGGCGGAAAAGGATTGATCAATATCCGCATCAGTGAAAAGCTGGGACGCGTGATCGGGCTGGTTACTCTGGGAGAGAGCGACGATATCATTCTTTCTTCCCGAAACGGAATTGTGAACAAGATGTGCTCAGAGGGGATTCGCTCTCAAGGCAGGGCCACTCAGGGAGTTCGTGTACTCAAGGTGAAGGATGGAGATCGACTGGTTTCCCTTGAAAAAGTTCAAAGCGACGAGGATTCCAGCGATCTGTGATGATTTCACCTGGGAAGCACCCTGAAACTCTTTGATGGGTCATTGATCCCAGGCGGGATCTGTGCTAAAACTGGACCCAAGTGAGCCCCCATGCTTTTCCCGATCAAAGACTATAACCCCACAAGGCGAACCGCCGTACTGACAGTGATTATTATTGCGATCAATGTCGCGGTTTTTCTTTTCCAATCCGTTGCGTCGGACCTGAATTATCAGGTGGCTCGAAACGCATTGATTCCCTGGGAAATTTCTCATTTCCAGCGAATTAATGAACCTGTCGCTTATCGTCAAGGCGTGGACCCGAAGACCGGATTCCCGATAAAGGAGTTGATTTATCGGGAACACTCACCCTTCCTGACGCTGATCTTTTCCATGTTCATGCATGGATCTCTCATGCATCTGGTGGGAAATATGTTGTTTCTATGGATTTTTGGAAACAACATTGAAGATCGACTGGGTATTTTTCACTTTTTATTGTTCTATCTGATATGTGGTATTGGGGCCAGCCTTATGCATATTCTCTTTAATGCCAATTCATTCACTCCGGTCATTGGGGCCAGTGGCGCGGTATCCGGAGTAATGGGCGCATACCTTCTTCTGTATCCTAAAGCGCGCGTCCGTTCCCTGTTGTTTATTTTTGTGCTGGTTACTTTTGTGGATATTCCCGCAGCTGTTTTCCTAATTGTCTGGTTCGTTTTTCAGTTCTTCAACATCGGTGGCGAAGGCATTGCCTGGATTGCTCATGTTGGCGGATTTCTACTGGGGGCGTTATGGATTCATTTATGGCGCCGGCGGAATCCCCGGCCCTATGTGGAGATCGTTAAATAGCCCTATTCCCGGAAGTAATCTCTATATTCCCAAGTGCCTTTGTGTATACGATTTTCTTCGGCTGAATCCATCATGTCACAGGGGACGACGGCTCCCTGTCCAAAAACCACTTCAGTGTCAGTGGTCCAATGATCTGATTGATAAAGATCACGGTGACAATCAGCATCGACAAGGCCTTTCCCCATGAAGGGAAAGTGTTTTCAATGATTTTGGCCATTCCCAGTGACAATCCGGCCTGAGATATGAACGCGGTCCACCCATGCCTGCGAAGGTCTCTGTCTCCATGAGCGAAGCGGACTCCGATCCAGGTGCCCATCCACTTGAACGCCATTCTTAGTAAAACGATTCCCGCCGCCAGAAAGCCGACCTGCTTCATTAAATCCAGGCGAACGCCAGCTCCTGTAAGGGTAAAAAAAAGTACGTATACTGGTGGTGAAATCGATTCCAGATGCCTCATCAAAGGATCTCCTTCCCGACTGAGATTGGCCACAAGAAAACCGGCCGCCATCATGATGAGAAGAGGGTGAAGCCCCAAGGGCTCGAAAACTTCATAGGAAAAAAAGCAGAGGGCAAGTATAAAAACAACCTGATTGCGCCGGACATATCTGAGATAAAAAACAATAACCAAACCAATAATTATCCCAACGATCAGCGAAAAGGCGATCTCATAAAATGTGTTCCAGATTTTATGTTGGCTCAAATTGTCGCCACTTGAAAAAGCACGCGCCAGGTTCAACCCGAAACAGAAGAGGAAAAGGATAATGATGTCCTTTAACATCACAATCCCCAGAATCAAGTCCGTGGTCGTGGAACGGGAACCGGATTCAACGATCACGGCCAGAGTGGTGGATGGAGAAGACGCGGTGGCAATGATGGCAGTCAGCAGCCCGGCGGATAATAGTGTGGCGGAGCCGGAAAGGGGAAACGTTTTGAAGAAAGGCGCCAACAGAGTAAATGATAATGTTATGCCGATGACAATCATAATGCTCTGCCAGAACAGCACGGAAACAATTGTTTTCATCTGGGTTCTGATGCTTCTCAGCCGGATTTCACCTCCGGCCGTCAGAGCGATGACGGATAAGGCCAGGCCGTTTATCAGTTGAAGTCCTTCCACGTGGGTATGTGTAATGAGCCTGAAGCCAAAGGGACCGAGCAGCATTCCGGCTGCAAGACACCCGGTGATTGATGGCAATCCCCTGATTCGGGCCAGACGACCCGCGCTGTATCCGAGCAGCATCATGATGCCCAGGCCATAGGCCGGGCTGTTGGAGACATCCCGCGCGGCAAAGTGATTCATCAGGAAGCCGAAAAGAGAAATGGAAAGAAACAACAGCAGGTGCGTCATTTCTGACTCTCCGAACTGAACCGGGCCACGCCCATGGGTCCAATTACTTCAGAAAGAATCATGGAAACAATAAAGATTCCGCTGATTTCCATGATCCATTGAGAAGAAAAAAACTGCCTCATTTCCAGCAGAACAGCGGGGCCAATACTTCCCATGGGAAGAAACAGAAAAGAAGCCAGAGCCGTGAATGTAAGGCGCTTCTTTTCTGGAAATGGCGCGACCAGAAGGACGCCGGCTTTGCTGACCCACTTTACTGTAATCACCGCCACAGCGGCAAACAGAATGGTCAAGCTGAAGGTAGAGTGATAGAGCGGAAGGGCGACCATGAACATCAGATAGAGAGGTTTTTCTATTCCAGCCAGACGTTTTTGAAACCAGCTGTGTCTTCGGGTCAGATTTGTAAACGTGATGCCCGCGATCATGGTAATGAAAAGCGTGGAAAACTGAAACAGGTAAGCTGTTCCGGCCAGAGCAAAAACAATTCCGAATAGAATTGTGGAAACATCCAGGGAATCCTGAATGTTCTTGACCATCAGATGAATCCCCCATCCGGCCGCTAAACCAATGATTATCTGTATGGCGAATATCAGAAAATAGGTATGGATGTGTCCCGGAATTCTGATGCCACACAGTAAAAGAGCGCTGAAAAGTATGGGAAAAACATTGTCAACCGCGGCCACGAAACTGATCAGGCGAATATTTCGGCCATGAAGGTGGTGGCGGCGGTTGGCCCAGAAGACAAACGAAGTGGCGCTTTCAGACAGAAGAATTGCAGGTGAAATCGAAATCAGAACAATAAGGGTGGTTGATGCTGTGG
>CAYVBC010000037.1:0-11867 GCA_964449545.1 uncultured Clostridia bacterium
TTTCCAGACGGATTTCCGCCATCAACATGGGCTGGGTGGTGGAGAGCAAAGAGATCCGTCGTTCCGGGGAGGTGGGCCTGCCGTACCTGCTGATGCAGAATTATCAACGCCGGCGCAAGGATCCGGAAGCGGAACGGTGGGAAGGGTTCCTACGTGACCTGGCCGGATATCAGCAGCGTCCTCCGAAACGGGAACGGGCAATGCCTCTGGACGACGAACTCAACCGCCAGGTGGAGTTACTGAACCGCATGTACGTGCACAACGCGGGTCGAAATCCGGAAACCAATTTTGATTTTATTGCGGAACGGTTGATCGGATTCACCGTCAATACCACGCATCAATGCGGCATGCGCCGTTTCCTGACCCCCCTGGAGACCTTGCGTGAACTACAGACCTGGGTCTGAGGCCCGCGTTTCAGCGAATCCCCAGCAATCGATTCAATTCCGACTGGTTGAATCCCAGCACGGGTTTGTTGTTCACCAGGGTAACGGGCACGCCCTGTTGACCCGTGCGGCGCACCATATCACGGGCCGCGGCGGGATCCCGGGAAATATCAATTTCACGGAAACGGATTTTGTGCTTTTTCAGGTGGTTTTTAACGGTGCGGCACCAGGAACAGGTGGGGGTTGTAAATACAATGACTTTGCGTGTTTGGTCCATAAACCGCCTCCTTCTCTTTCTTAATAGTTAAACATTAACATGTAATGCAATGTCTGTCAAGTGGGCGTATGGAGGTATGAATGCGTGGGAATGGAATTCGCCTTGTGATTTCTCTTGTACTCTGCCAGATGGCGGGGGTGGTCGGCTCCATTTTTAATATCCGTTCTCTGAAGACATGGTATCCGTCGCTGGTGAAGCCCTCTTTCAATCCGCCCTCCTGGGTGTTTGCTCCGGTGTGGATACTTCTCTTTTTTCTCATGGGGGTGGCCCTGTTCCGCGTCTGGCGTCTGGGATGGACGACCCCTGGAGTGAGAACGGCCATGAGCCTGTTTTTTCTGCAGTTGGTGCTCAATGTGGCCTGGAGCGGTCTCTTTTTCGGTTTGAGACAGCCCGCATGGGCGTTCGTGGAGATTTGGGTTCTGTGGGGACTGATTCTGGTCTGCATCCTCCTGTTCCGCGATCTGGACCGGATCTCCGCCTGGTTGATGGTGCCCTATCTTGGTTGGGTGAGCTTCGCGGCCATACTGAACGGGGCTATCGCCTGGCTAAATCGCTGAAAGCCTCCGCTAGCGGTTGTTTTTTCTTTGAATCGCGTTATAATTAACTTTCAATTTATCCACTGAGGAGGGACGGCGTCATGTCTAAAAAGTACAATTTTTACGCGGGGCCCGCGGTACTGCCCCGGGAGGTCATGCAAAGGGCTCAGGAAGAATTACTGGACCTGAATGGAATCGGCCTGTCGATTCTTGAGATCAGCCATCGCTCAAAAGATTTTGACGCGGTGATCCGCGGCGCGGAAGCCAAGGTGAAGTCACTGTTGAAGGTGCCGGACGGCTACTCCGTGCTCTTTCTCCAGGGTGGTGCCAGCACCCAGTTCGGTATGATCCCCATGAATTTCCTGAAGGGGGGAACCGCGGATTACGTGAATACGGGTGCATGGGCAAAGAAGGCCATCAAGGAAGCGAAACTGTTTGGAGATGTCCATATCGCCGGTTCGTCGGAAGATGCCGGTTTTTCTTATATTCCCCGGAAGCTGGAGTTTACCCCCGGGGCCGCTTACGTGCATATCACTTCCAATGAGACCATCGGCGGTGTGCAGTGGCATGAATTTCCGGATACCGGAGATGTCCCCATGGTGGCGGACATGTCTTCGGATATCATGTGCCGTGAGATTGAAGTGGAAAAGTTCGCCCTGATATATGCTGGGGCCCAGAAGAATATCGGCCCGGCCGGCGCCACAATGGTGATCGTCCGTGATGACCTGGTGGCAACCGGTGCGGAAGGGCTCACCACCATGCTCAGTTATCGCACCCACCTGGAAAAGGGGTCCATGTTCAATACGCCGCCCTGTTTCACCATCTACATCATCAAACTGATGATGGATTGGGTGGAGGAACAGGGGGGAATCGAAGCGATTGAGAAGGTCAACCACCAGAAAGCCGCGCTTCTCTACGACCTGATCGATGGAGACGATTTCTTCCGTGGAACGGCGCGTCCCGAAGACCGTTCCATTATGAACGTCACTTTCCGTCTTCCCTCCGAGGAACTGGAAGCAAGATTTGTGGCGGCTGCCACGGCTGCCGGAATGCTGGGCCTGAAGGGGCACCGTAGCGTGGGCGGTTGCCGGGCCTCCATCTACAACTCCATGACATTGGAAGGGGTTGAAGCCCTGGTCGCCTTCATGAAGGAGTTTTCCCGGACAAACGGCTGAGCGGGGGCATCAACCCCCTTTTGTGAATCAGAACGCCCGGCGGATGATCAATACCATTCCGTCACCAGGAAAGACAGGTGTCGGGTGTCGTTCATGGCAATGATGGTGAATCCGCGTCCGGCTTCCCAGGCCAGTCGTGTCACGGACCCGTTGTCCAGGTGAAATTTCCAGAAGTAGTTCGTTTCCAACCCAAGGACGACCCCCAGCAGGCATTTGATGACCGAGCGGTGGGTCACCGCCGCCAGGGTATTATCGCCCTTGTCGCGGAACCACTTCAGGAAACAACTCGCCCGTTCATGAACATGGGCCAGGGATTCTCCCCCGGGGAAACGGATATTGTGGGGGTCTTGGGTCCAGCGCTCCCACTCCCCGGGGAATTCATGTTGAATGTCGACCTTACGGCGTCCGCTCCATTCTCCGAGGTCCAGGTTGTTGAGGGTCTCATCGGTTTTGACTTCAAGGTTCGGGAAGGCGATCCGTGCCGTTTCCACGGTTCGGGCCAGTGGGCTTGAGATGATGGCGGAAATACCTGATTGAGATAGCGACTTTCCCAGTTCCCGGGCCTGTTGCCGACCCGTTTCCGCCAGGGGGATCTCCAGGCGTCCGCGAAAGATTCCTTCGCGGTTGGAACGGGTCTCCCCGTGGCGGATCAGGTAGAGTTGTTTCCCCTCGACCTGGATTGAACCGCTCATGTGATGGCTCCCCGTTGGGTGGGAAACCGCAGGTAGGCTTTTTCTTCGATAATGTCGCGGAGCGCTTCGACCACCCGAAGTACTTCGTGATACGTATTGTACAGGGCCACGGGGGCGATTCGAATGGTGTTGGGAGGGCGGAAATCGGGTACGATCCCACGAGCACGTAGAGCAGCCGCGATTCGCAGTGATTCCGTGCCCCGTATCAGGGCGACATGTCCACCGCGACGATTCTCTTCCCTGGGGGTGGCCACGGAAAAGGAGTAAGGGGGAGTGGAAAGTCGTTCATCCACCAGTTGCATCAGCAGTTCCGTCAGGCCCAGGGACTTTTTCCGGATGGCCTGGATGCCGGCTTCAAGCGTGGTTTTGAGTGCTCCGGACACTGCGGCCCCGCCCAGCACACCCGGTGAGGAGATCTGCCAGCCGCCGGCATCGGGCTGGGGTTCGAAATCCCCCAGCAGATCGAATTGTTTCTCCTTGACAAAACCGAACCAGCCAGTCAGCATCGGAGTCTGTGAAGAGAAGTGGCGACGGTTGACATAGAGAAAGGCCGGACTGCCCGGACCGCCGTTGAGATACTTGTAACTGCACCAGACGGCAAAGTCCACTCCCCAGGCATCAAAATGGTGGGGAACGGCCCCAACGGAGTGGGAACAGTCGAAACCGATGGGAATCCCCCGGGCATGCGCGGCAGCCGTAAGCCGTTCAATGTCGAGCAATTGACCCGAGGTAAAGAGGACGGAGGGTAGAAAGATCAGAGCGATCTCTTCGTTCATGGCGGCGATAATCTCATCTTCCTCAAGGGTACGCCCGTTGCCGGAGGGGACGCGAACCAGGTGGCGGGAGGGGTCCAGGCCCCTCAACCGCAGTTGTCCCGCCAGTGCGTAGAGATCGGTGGGAAAATTCAACGCATCCGCCAGGATTTTTGTGCGATCTCCTCTTGGCGAGAAAAATGAGGCGGTCAATGTATGGATGTTCAGGGTCGTGGTGCCTGTGGCGATCACTTCGTCTGATTCAGCCCCCACCAGAGGGGCCGAAGCGGCGCCCAGATGCTCGGAAAGGTAAAACCAGGGTGGTTCGCCATCCATCCATCCACCGATCCCGAGTCGTTTCCAGTCATTGAGAACTGCTTTCACCTGTATGGCCGCGTCCCGGCATTGGAGACCCAGTGAATTGCCGTCCATATAGATCGTATCCGGCGGAATATGGAATCTCTCCCGGAAGTGACGCATTGGATCGGCGCGATCCATTTCGAGTATATCCGTTTTCTGGATGGGTGCCATGCCGCCTCCCATTCCATTCTACATTTCCGAACTTGAAAAGTGAAAGGAAATCAGGGGGGAATGGGAAATTGTTGAAAAAGTTATCCTGTAACATTATAATGTAGAAACTCAAATTGTCCGATCTGAAGTGGGGTAAACATGAACACAGTCAAAAAGGGAATTCAGTTGATATTGATACTGGCGCTGGCGGGCGGATCCGTATGGGGTGCCGACTGGCGACTGGAAGCGGATGGCGGCGTCGTATTGCCCGGATACAACACGGTTCAGGTTCCCAATCCGGGAGGAACCCGTTTCTCACTACGGAATGACCTGGATATCGAGTCCCCTGCCTTTCTGCGGATGCGTCTCACCTGGCGCCTGGCCCGGCGTCATGAACTATCCCTTCTCTACGCCCCCCTGACCGTGAATGCCCGGGGAATATTGCCCAAGGGGATCCGGTTCGATGATACTGAGTTTTCCGCCGGTGAGGCGGTATCCGGAGTGTATCGTTTCAACTCCTACCGCCTGACCTGGCGCTGGCACTGGATCCGGGCGCGGAAAGTGGATCTCTGGGTTGGATTGACCGGCAAGATTCGTGACGCCGAAGTCCGCATTGAGGGGGAGGGGAGAACCGCCCTGACCGACAACGTGGGCTTTGTTCCACTTTTTCACCTCTATATGCGCTGGCGCTGGGCGGATGCATTCGGCCTGATCCTGGAAGCCGATGCCGCCGCCGCCAAACAGGGGCGGGCCGAGGATGTGGCGGCTATTGTCTACTGGCGCCCCTCGAAGAGAACGGAATTGCGGGCGGGATACCGTTTCGTGGAGGGTGGCGCCAACGTGGAACAGGTATACAATTTTGCCTTTATCGGTTACGTGTTCGCCGGGGTGGCGGTTGATTTCTGACCCATGGGGGTGTTGTTTCCGCATGGGTTCCCGGAGAAAATCCCGATTGATGCATGATTCGGAGAGAGCAATGAACCGAAGGATAATTTTCATTTTCCTGATCATGATTCTTGGGACATCCCTCTCGGCGGAAGGAATCCGGAGGCATGAGTCCCGGGCCGGATTTCAACTGACAGCCATTCATCACAACACCTACCTGGGCGGTAATTTCCAGCGGGGGATCGGCGGCAATCTGGCTATCGGCGGAGATGTGATGGTCTGGTTGAGAGGGCGTGGCGGTATGGTGATCTCTCCGGACATCACTTACTATTTCCCCATGCGGGTTTCCCGTATTGACTTGTTCGTGGGGGCCGGTCCGTCTCTTTCCTTGGGATTTTCCGGAGGTTCCGCCTTTCGACTGAAGGCTCAGGGCGGGGCCAACTACTGGATCACATCGAGGGTGGCTGGAACCGCTAAACTGATCGCCGAGATCGGTGACAATGGAGACGTGGGCGGATCCGTCGGCGTGACCTGGAGATTATAATGCGTGTGAATCCAACGGATTTCCCGGTGAGCCTGGTTCTGATCGCTTTGATTCTGTCATTACCCGCTGTCGCCTCAGCCGGGGGAGAAGAACCGGCATCTCTGGAGCGGGCCGTGTTCTGGCAGGGGGATGGGATCCGTGTTTTCCTGGTTCAGGGTGAGGCGTGGGAATTCCATTTGACCGTTCTTTCTCTCGAGCCATTGCGTGTGGTGTACCGCACCCGACGCAACAGCGGAGAACCCGTTGAAAATGTCCTGGTTCCCGGGGAATCAATGAGCCCTGGAATTACTGATTATACATTTCAACACCGATTCTCCCGAACCACCATCTGGATGGGGCTGGATTTCTTCAGGGGCGACAGAAAACTGGAAAACCTCTCCAGGGTGTTTTCCGGAGGGTTGAGAGAGGCGCTGGACAGGGTGGAAAGATCCATGGAGCTCCGGCCGCCGCCGGATCCGTAAACCATGAATTCCCACTCTTCTTGATGTTGACAAATAGGAATGATTCCTATATAGTGGCTTAATGCCAATTGGAAAAGACTTTGAACGTGACCCTTCTGAACAGGATGCCTTTGCGGCCATCTGCCGTACCCATCGCCTGAAGCTCACGCCCCAGCGCCTGGAGATATTCCGTCAATTGCGTTCCAGTGAAGAACACCCTTGCGCGGATTCACTCTTTCGCCGTGTCCGGCGGGTATTTCCCCGGATCTCTTTTGACACTGTGCACCGGACCCTGCAGACCTTCGCCGCCGTCGGTCTGGCCCGGGTGGTGGAGGGAACGGGGATTCCCCGTCGCTTTGACGCCGATACCACTCCGCACCATCACTTCTGGTGTACCCGATGCAGCCGCCTGATTGATGTTCCGCTGGAGGGGCTGCCCATGAAGCCGCTTCCCACCTTCCTCTCCGGAAAGCATCGGGTCATGAACGCCCGCCTGGTGCTGGAAGGGATCTGTGCGGACTGCGCGGAAAAGAAGGCAGTCCCCCCCTCTTCACGCATGGACGGAGGCCCTGAAATATGCTAAGATACGTGATGCGAAAATCCCTCATTTTTTTCTTTTTTCTGCTGGGCGCGGGGCTCCTTCCGATGTATGCGTATGTGGGCCCCGGCGCGGGTTTTGCTTTTGCCGGGTCATTTTTTTTCATATTTATCGCTTTCTTTCTGGCCTTTTTTAATTTTGTCACTTTTCCCATCCGGGCGTTGATCAAATTTCTGCGCCGCCACAAGACATTGAAGCGGGCGAAATTCAAGCGGGTGGTGATCGTGGGATTTGACGGCATGGATTACAATCTCATGCGTCGTTTCCAGGAGGATGGGGTAGACCTGCCCAATTTCGCGGCTTTGGAAAAGGAGGGGACATTCGCCCCGCTATGGAGTACGGAGCCTCCCATATCTCCAGTCGCCTGGTCCACCTTTGCCACGGGTGTCAATCCCGGTAAACACAACATCTTCGACTTTCTGACCACGGACCGCGGCAACTACATGCCCAAGATCGCAGGTTCCGAGATTCTTCCTCCGCGGCGTTCTTTGCGCATCGGGAAATGGACCATTCCCATTTCCAGTCCGCGCATCGAATTGTTGCGAAAAAGCAAGAGTTTCTGGAAGATCGCCGGGGAGCATGGAATTTTTTCTTCCGTCCTGCGGGTACCATTCACCTTTCCACCGGAAAAGTTTTACGGCAATATGCTGTCCGGGCTGGGGACACCCGATCTGAGGGGGACCCAGGGAAGCTTCAGTTTCTATTCCGAAAAGGAACAGGAGAGCACGGACATCTGGGAGGGCATGACTGAGATCCTGGAAAAGACGGGGACCGATACATTTTCGGGTCGTCTGCGGGGTCCGGAGCATCCCTTCCGTACAAAGCGGAAATATCTTTCCACTCCCTTCTCACTGGGCATTAATCGTGGAACTGATACCGCTGAATTCAAGATCGGTGGCGAGACCGTGATCCTGAAGAAGGATCAGATTTCCCGCTGGATTCCGGTGGAGTTCCGTGCCGGCCTGATTCGTATTTCCGGTCTGGTGCAGCTGGTCCTGGGCGAGTTGGACCCCCTTCGGCTGTATGTCTCGCCCATTCATATCGATCCGGCTAAACCCTCCATGGCTGTGTCCCATCCGAAGATTTTTTCCGTTTTTCTCTCCCGTCTTCTGGGTCCTTTCGCGACATTGGGCATGGCGGAAGACACCACGGCCGTCAATGAGAAAGTTCTGTCAGAGAACGCATTCCTGCAACAGGTATACACAACCCAGGAGGAACGGGAACGGGCGTTTTTCGATTCCCTGTCCAAGGTCCGTACCGGACTGGTGGTGCAGGTGTTCGAGTCCACGGATCGGATTCAGCATATGTTCTGGCGCTACATGCCCGGTTCCGGCTCACCGGCGGAAACGCCCTCCGGGGAAGAGAAAGAGATCCACGCGATCCGCGAAATCTATCGTGCCATGGATGGATTCCTGGGCCGTCTGAGGCCCAAACTGAGTCGTGATGACCTGCTGATCATCGTATCGGATCATGGCTTCGGCCCGTTCAACCGCGGCTTTCATCTCAATTCCTGGCTCTATCGCGAAGGGTACCTGGTTCTCAAAGAGGGGAAAAAGGAGAGCGGAAAGTGGTTCGCGGACGTGGACTGGAGCCGTTCCCGGGCGTATGGACAGGGTCTGAACGGGATTTTTATTAATATCAAGGGCAGAGAAAAGCAGGGGATCGTCAATCCCGGAGAGGAAGCGGACACCCTGAAAACGGAAATCCGGGATAAGTTGATGGAAATAGAGGACCCGCAGACCGGCAGCCGCGTGATACGCAGTGCCTGGAAACGGGAGGACCTGTACAAAGGTCCCTACACCCGCAACGCCCCGGATGTTGTCCTGGGGTATGAAAAAGGCACCCGGGTTTCCTGGGAATCCGCGGTGAATACCGTGGGACCGGAGCTGTTTTCCGACAACACCCGCTGGTGGAGTGGAGACCATGCCTTCACCCGCGAGCAGGTTCCGGGAATTTTTTACTGTAACCGCCCTGTTCGTGAAAAGGATCCCTCACTTATGGATATCGCGCCCACCGTGTTGACCAGCATGGGCGTGAGTCCTCCGACATTTATTGAGGGCCGTGATCTGGGTGTGGCGCGAACAGGGACAACGGAGTCGAAATAATGAAAAGAAGGGATTTTATAAAAAGTACGGGTACGGTTCTGGCCGCAACGCCCTTCATGAATTTCGGGGCGGGTGGAACATCCGGCCGCAGGATGATGATTCTCGGATTTGACGGTATGGATCCGGGCATCGCCCATCGCATGATGCAGCGCGGGGAACTTCCCAACCTGCAGCGGCTGGCCCGGCGAGGTGGATTCACCATGATGCGCACCACCATCCCGCCCCAGAGCCCCGTGGCGTGGGGCAGCTTTGCCACCGGGACCGACCCGGGTGGGTATGGTATCTACGATTTTCTGGCGCGCAATCCGGAAACCTATATGCCCGAATTTTCACAGGCGCAGTCCATTCCCTCCTCATCGGTGGTCAAGCTGGGTAAGTACCGCATTCCCCTTAAATCCTCAAAAGTGGAGTTGGGCCGCAAGGGGAAACCTTTCTGGAATACTATGGAAGAGAACGGCGTTGAAGCGACCCTCTTCAAACTCCCCGGGAATTACCCCCCCAACCCCACAAAGCAACGTACCGTGTCCGGAATGGGGACGCCCGACATCAAGGGGACTTACGGAATCTATACCCTGTATACCACGGATGAAGAGGAAGCGGAACGGGATATCTCCCCCAACCTGCTCTACTACGCGTATATAAACGAAAAGGACATGCTCGAGGATGGCTGGATTGAAGGCCCGGTCAATGACCTGGTTGCCGGTGGGGCTGCGGTCAAGGTACCGTTCAAGGCCTACCTGGACTATCGCCATAAAACAGCCCGGATTGATGTGCAGGGCAAAACGCTTCTTCTGTCCGAAGGTGATTATTCCGACTGGGTGGAAGTGGATTTCCCCCTCATCGAGGGAATCAGCAGTGTCACGGGAATGGTCAAATTTTACCTGCTGGAGATGGGAAAACGGTTCCGTCTGTACATCTCCCCCGTCCACATCAGCCCCCTCCACCCGGCGGCGGAGATCTGCACTCCGGAAGGGTATTCCCGTGAACTGGCACGCGAAGTGGGACTTTTCCACATGATCAACCTGCCCGCTGACACCAAGGCCCTGCAGCAGAATACGTTCTCCATGGAAAATTTCATCGTGCAGACCCAGTCCATTTTCGATGAGAGCCGACGCCTGTTTCACTATGAGCTGGAGCGTTTCATCGATCGTCCCGACGGACTTCTCTTTTTCTATTTTTCCAGCCTGGACCAGGGCCAGCACATGTACTGGGCCATGAGGGACAAGGAACATCCCTTTTACAAACCGGACGTGGCGGCTCGCCACGGCCATATGCTCGAGGATCTGTACCGCATGCACGACCGGGTACTGGGTGAGGCCATGAAGAAACTTCCCAGTGACGTGGCCGTTATGGTCATGTCGGATCACGGCTTCGGCCCTTTCCGTCGTGAAGTGAATCTTAACAACTGGCTGCATCAGGAGGGGTACCTGTCCCTCTCAACGCCGGACTGGTATCCCGGGCAGAGTTTCCTGGAGTACGGCAACTGGGGTGAAACCCGGGCGTACGCCATGGGGCTCAATGGCCTGTACCTGAACATGCGTGGCCGGGAATCGGAAGGCGTGGTGAATGCCGATCAGCGTCGCCGACTGCTGGAAGAACTCAAGGGCAAGCTCGAATCACTGCGTGATCCGGCCAATGGACAGCAGATGATTACCAATGCATATATTTCCGAGGATGTCTTTTCGCCCCAGTATCTGGATCGGGCCCCGGATATCATCCTTGGATTCAAACGCGGGTATCGCACGGTTGATTCCGGTGCCATGGGCGGCTTTTCCGAGAAGATCGTGGGGGATCGGATGAACTGGTGGTCCGGGGATCACTGCGTGGATCCCCTCGGTGTACCCGCGTCTTTTCTCTCAAGCTTTCCCATCAACCGCAAGGTCCCGGAGATCCGTGACCTGGCACCCACCATCCTGAAATACTTTGGAATTTCCGCTCCCCCGGCCATTACGGGGAAGACCCTGATTTAGGAGGCACAATGGCAAAGAAAGTTAAATTGAGTAATGAAGCCCTGCAGAAGGGCGAGACCATCATCGCCCATCACGGATACGCTTCCCTGGATGAGATGGTGGAAAGCCTGATCGCAAAGGAGTTCGAAACCATCCAGTCTGATGACGGTAATCGTGAAGAGATGGCGGAAAAACTGAGCGGTCTCGGTTATATTTCCTGATTCTCCCACTGGAAACGCAGAAAGGCGGTATAGATGATTCAAAAGTACAATGGTTTTTTCACCCGTGTTTTTGAGGTGGTCATGGCTCCATTGGATCGCCTGGGCGATTTCTGGGGTATACTCTTTTTGAGTATTGCCTCCTCTCTGATTGTCCTGGTGGTTTATCGCCACATCTCATCCCCACTCCGGATCCGTCATGCCAAGGATCAGATCAAGGCCAGCATCCTGGCCATCCGCATGTATCGTGATTTCTGGCGCGTGACCCTGAGCTCCTTTTTGCGCAGCCTGTTCTATACTTTCAAGTATTTCATCCTCAACTTCGCGCCCCTGCTGTTGATCCTGCCCATACTGGTGCCGGTGTTTGCCCAGATGGAAGTGCGCTACGGTATGCGTCCCTTCACGGTGGGCGATACCCTGATCGTCAAGGCACGGGTGGACGAAGGGGCCGCGAGCATGGATCTGACGCTGGATGAATCCGCCGGTTTCAGTCCGGCCATGGCGCCCGTTGTGGTCAAGGCCCTGAACGAGGAGAACTGGAAGCTCCGCATTGAGAAAGAGGGCTTTCACGAGATTCGCCTTCGCGGTACGGATTTTTCAGTGGGGAAAAGCCTGGTGGCCGGGAAGTATATCGGCGCCCTTTCCAACCGGCGTTACGCCCGTTCAAACTGGGCCCATTTCATTTATCCGGTGGAGTCCCTGTTCCATGAACCCGGCCCGGTACGGTCTATCGCGTTGAAATACCCGGGCAAGCGAATCGAATTCCTGGGAACCCGCATCCACTGGATCTGGCACTACCTGGT
>CAYVBC010000038.1:0-11277 GCA_964449545.1 uncultured Clostridia bacterium
CCCGCCGCCTGGTGGGTCCATCGGAATCGGGTGCCCTTCATGTCCGGATCTTCCGGCCAGAAGCCGTAATCGTAGGGAACATTCCGTTTCCTGGCCCACTGAAGGGGATGGATATGGGAAAACTCGATCCCGTTTCCCAGGATAAAAAATCCGATCAGGCCGAAAGCCAAAATGGAATGGCGTTTCCGGTGCGGAGCGGGAGAGGGGCGTGGCGAGATCATGGCCCACACCAGAAACCAGAACAATACGTTGAGTTCCGGGAGCCAGAGGGGTGTGCCCACGAGGAACGCCAGAAGCACCGTCCACAAAAGCGGTTTCAACGGGGACGCCTTCGCGGCATGGATCACCAGAATGAGAAGAAGAATGAAGAGAAGTCCCCCCGGGATACCGGTTTCACAGAATAAGAGCAGAAATTGATTCAGGGGCAGGTCCTCCAGGTGGGATTCTCCATGGTGCAGATGCTTGAGGGCAAACAGAAAATTCCCCCCTCCCACTCCCCCCAGGGGTGCCATTGCGAAAATTCCGGCAGCGGAACGGACCATGGTTAAACGCTGGTTGGACGCTTTGTCCACAGCGGAGAACAGCCCGTCCTGACTGAGTGTGCCGGTAAAGCCGGATATCGTGTTTGCGATGCGATGGCGGAGCACTCCGCCTCCGAGAACCAGAAGAACCAGGCCTGACACCAGGATTCCGGAGCGCATGCGGACCGACCACCTCTTTGAAAAAAGAATTACGGGGATGGCGGCAAGAATGAACAGGAATCCGGTCCGGCTTCCGGAAAGGATCAGGCCGTAGAATGATCCGGACAGCAGCGCGGCGTACGCGAAACCGGTACGGCGTGTCATGGCCCCCTTTGTGCCGGTTGTCCAGGTAACCACGGCAAGCAGGAACACAAAGCCGGACATGAATCCAAAGGCATTGAAGTCGGAGGCGCCTCCGTTGATCTGGTCATGGAGTACGAAATAGGGTCTTGAAAGGAATCCCTCTATCATGAATTTCTGAATCAAGGCGATGGCCAGTGAAACGGCGTATCCGGCAAACAGCCAATGAAAAGCACTTTTTTTTGGAACCCCGTGGCGGTGAAGCAGAAGAACAAGGTGGGGAGAGACCGCTGAAAGCAACAGGGTTATGACGGGAAATATGATACCGAAAGAGAGGCGCTGCCCATCGGGAGAGATCAGTGTGTCCCGCATGAAGGCGTTTCCCGGAATGGTCAGGTTGCTCCATCGGATCATCAGGGCAGTGACCGAAATCAGGGTCAGTACCAGCAGAAGGACCGCCACGCGCATCACCGGGTGGTCCGTGTCCAGTGATTCCCGGTTCGCCATGGACACTAGGATCATACCGGAAAGAATGAACAGGGGTACGGCCATGTAGTTGAAGGGATATCCATTGGGAATCAGCGCGGGCAGGGCGGCGCACCAGGGGAGTGAAAAGAGATAGATCCGCAATGCGTACCGGGGATTCAGCTGATATAAAAGGGCCCCCACCGCCAGTGCCATCAGGGGCATTGGCCCATAGTGAAGATGGGAGATAAAAACGAAAAGCCCCGCTCCAAGGGCGATCAGGAATCCGGCACCCAGGATGGCCCGGTTGCGTTCCATTGATTACTTCCTGAAAAATTCCCTGACTGCCGCAATAACAACATTCACTTCTTCGTCGGTCAGATGCGGATGCATGGGCAAGCTCAGCACTTCGCTGGAAAGCGTTTCCGAGATTGGCAGGTCACCGGGCTTGTATCCCAGGTATTCGACACCCGGCTGGAGATGGGAGGGGACGGGGTAATGAATCCCGACGCCGATGTTTTGTTTCCGCAGAAAATCCGCCAGCTGATCTCGTTTCGGGGTACGGATGACGTAGAGGTGATATACCGGACGCACTTCGCCGTTGGACGCGTGAAAACCGGAGAGCGGAAGGTCGCTGAGTCCACGGGTATATTGATCCGCGATCGCAACCCGACGCTGGTTCCAACGATCCAGATGCTTGAGCTTGAGTCGCAAAACCGCGGCCTGCATCTCATCCAGCCGGGAGTTATATCCGATTTCCGCATGGGTGTACTTGTCTGTCTGGCCGTGGAGTCGCAGGCGGTTGAGGGCGTCCCGGGTACCTTCCGATGAGGTCAGAACGATTCCGCCTTCACCCAGCGCACTCAGGTTTTTGGAAAAGTAGAAGCTGTATCCCGCGGCATCGCCAAAGGATCCGATTCGTTTCCCCCTGTACTCCGCCCCATGGGCCTGGGCGCAGTCCTCAAGGACTTTCAACTTGTATTTACGGGCAATCGCCATGATGGGGTCCATATCAGCGGGCATTCCATACAGGTGGACGGGTACGATGGCGGTGATGTGTTTCCCGGTTACTGAATTGGTCAGACACTCCCCATCAAATCGGCAGTTTTCTGAAATGAAAGCGTCCAGCTTTTCGGGTGACATGGTGCCCGAAGACTCGTCCACGTCAAGCATGACCGGTGTTGCCCCGGCGTGGATGATGGCTTCGACTGTGGCAAAAAAAGTATAGGACACGGTGAAGACCTCTTCTCCCGGTTTGACCCCGATGGCTTTCAATCCGAGATGAAGGGCGGCTGTTCCGGAATCCACGCCGACTCCGTAGCGGGCTCCCGAGTATTGCGCGAACTCCTCTTCAAAAGATTTCATGTTGGGGCCCAGCATGAGATGCATGGTGGAAAAAATGTGATCCCAGACCTGATGCAGCTCTTCCCGGATCTCGTCGTACTGGGCCCGGATATCCACGAGTTTGATCTCTTTATTCACCTGTATCCTCCATTGAATAGTAGTCTAGACTAGCAGAGGAAACGACTGAAGTCAACTGGCGTTTCAGGCACCGGAACGGACCACGTAAAGTATTCTGGAGGCCTGGCTTCCGGCTTCATCCACAGCGGTAATCCGGTGCTTGCCGGTGTCCAGAAGAAGGGGAAGCTTGTGGAGTCCATGGGTGACTCCCCGGTAGGCTCCATCCACATACCAGAATACTCGAGTGTTCCGATTCCGGTGCGCCGCGGTGATCGTAACCTTCTGCCAGCGGCCCTGGAAGTCGCGTGGAATCATGATTCTGGCACCCTTTTCCGGGTAGGTGATCCACAGGGAATGGTCCATGGGTATTGTGGGACATTCCGGCTTGTGAAGGGGAATCCCAATGAAATTGATGCCCCGGTTGCGCATGAACTGGGAAACATCCGGGGGAAGGACAAGCCTCCGGACCTGTTTGTATTCTCCCGGAGTCCAGCATCGGGAGCACACCTGGTACTTTTCATCCGGGGTTACGAACAGTGAACGGTGATAGGGGCATGGCGGAAGGGGGCGCGCACGTTCCGGGGCTTCCGCTTCCACGGTATGGGGACAATTCGGCCCGGCCGTAAATCCACTGTCTCTACACAACAGAACGCGTCGGAATGAGAGATTGCGGCGGGAAAACCATTTGTTTCCTGAAGGGGCGGGCAGAGTGCTGAATATCCGGAACATCAGCGGCGCGGCTGAGCCGGCTCCAGTGAGACGCGGATTCCCCTCTCCATCGAAATTTCCGGTCCAGACGGCGATGGTCCAGTCCGGGGTGATTCCAATGGCCCAGCCATCCCGCTGGCCGAAGCTGGTTCCCGTTTTCCAGGCCACGGGGCGGGGACTGCTGAATTGTTCCCAGAAGTATTCGGCTCCAGGGCGTTTCAACGATTTCATGATTTCCATGGTGAGGTAACTGGCTTCGGGAGAAATCAGGTTCGGCGATGAAACAAAGGAAGGCGCTTCCAACTGCCGTGGGGGCGGGAAATGTCCGTTGTTTGCCAGGCCGCGATACAGAGCGGCCAACTCCAGCAGAGTGGCCTCCCCGCCACCCAGTATCAGCGTAAGTCCGTATTCATCCGGGGTCCGAAACAGTGTGGAAATGGAAGCCTTTTCCAGAAAACGATAGAATCTGTCGGTTCCGAAAGCATTGAGCAGCCGGACCGCAGGGACATTAAGAGACCGAATCAATGCCTCCCGTGCAGTAACCAGTCCATGATACGCCCGATCCGCGTTTGATGGCGAAAATGCGCCGTAAAATGTGGGGACGTCTCGAATCCAGGTAGGTGGAAGGATCAATCCCGCATCCATGGCCAGGGCGTAGAGGAACGGCTTGAGAATAGAACCGGTGGAACGGGACGCGTCGGCACCGTCCACCTGGCCGGAGCTCTTTGAATCAAAGAAATCCGGAGATCCCACATAAGCGCGAATGGCTCCCGTGGCGGTATCCAGGACGACAACGGAAGCATGCCGGATCCCGCTTCGTCTGAGTGTATGCATATGGGCCTGAACGTTGCCCGCGACTTTTCGCTGTGTGTCCAGATCCAGCGCGGTACGGATGCGCCGCCCCCTGAAAGCGGGGTTACCATGAAACCGTTGCGCCCAGTGGGGCGCCGCCATCTGAAATGAATGGGTTCGGGCGGATATTGGCTCATGAACGGCCAAGTCAAGGGTGGTGGCGTTGATCATTCCGGCAAGGAAGAGATGTTTCAGCAGTCTGTTTCGCTTCCGGTGCAGCTTTTCCCGATTCAGCGTGGGAGAGACCATCCCGGGGGAGTTGGGGAGCACGGCAAGGATCGCGGCTTCGCTCCAGCTGAGTTCTGATGGCGGCTTCCCGAAATAACGCCGGGCGGCGGCCTGGATACCGATGATATTTCCGCCATAGGGCGCGTGGTTCAGATACCAGTGAAAAATCTTTTTCTTGGACCAGGATAACTCCAGCTTGACCGCCTGGCAGATCTCCAGCAGCTTGTTGAAAAAAGTTCTGGGTCGCCCGCCCGCGATGCGAATGACCTGCATGGAAATGGTGCTGGCGCCACTGACCACGCGTTTTTTACGAAGGTTGGAGAAGGAAGCACGTAGAATGGCGCGAAGGTCGACACCGTGATGGAAAGGGAAGCGCCGGTCTTCATAGACGAGGATGGATGCCAGCAGTCTCCGGGGAACGTGATAAGAGGGCTCGGGTGGAAACTGCCATTGTTCCTCGCTGTTCAGAAACGCACGGAGCAGATTCCCCTTGTGGTCATCCACGACGGTACTCCAGTTTGATCTAAATTCAGGCAGGGGAATCAGGCAGTAAAAAAGCAGAATGCCCATGAGCAAAATCAAGGAGATCACCCCAATGGGGCGGAGGCGTTTCGGCCTGTCAGTGGGTGGGATCATGGTTTGAGTGTATCAATTCCCAGGGGACGTGAAAAGTCCCGGTGACGGTTGTCTGTTGATTTTCTCCGTGACATAATGGATGTGATGCTTGGACGCCTGCTGATTTCAGTTCTTTTCCTGATCCTGCTGGCACCCTGTTCTCTGCCCCAGGAGGATTACCTCCCCTGGTGGCAACTGGACGTTACATTAATCGTTCAGGGGGAATACCGGCTGGACATGGGGGATCTGCGCTGGGCCGCAGACTATGCGTGTGAACTTCGGGGACGGTCGGTCATGGAATGGGACGATGGGGATTACCTTCTCTACCCGATGGATGCGGATTCAAGTACATCGGGGAACCTGGTCTGGGTGGAATCCCTGGATGGTCCCACGCGGCATCAGGTTTTTCATTGTGAAAGCGTGGCACGGCCCCGGGTGGATATACGCTTCGCGCTCAGAGAGGGAAAGATGGTGAAGATCGCGCTGGAAATGCATGCGGATATATCCCCCTTTCACTTGTCGGGAAAACAATTCGAGCTGCGACTCCCGCGAACCAGTACCGGGATCGGGGAAGCAATGGAAAAAGCATATGATCGCGGAATCCGATCCGGCGGCAACATCCTGAAGTGGGAACAGAAATCAATGGATTCGAAGGAAAAAGTGGAAGGCTCCATTCAATGGGAATGGTCGGAAGCACCGGGTTCCTGGTCCCATCAGCATACGGTTAAAGTGACGTTTCAAGTGGTTCGTGGAGCCAGGGATTCAAATTGACTTTTCCCCTTCCTTTGAGTATATTGACTTCTTTTCCGGATTGTTTTTTTGTGGATTCGCAACCATAACCGCTCCAGGCGGTGGTGTTTCATGGTGAACCGATGCTGACTTTGTTGAAGGTGGAGAATTTTGCCGTTGTGGCCAAGGCACAACTGGAGCTCTCCCCGGGTTTGAACGTGTTTACCGGAGAGACGGGGGCTGGAAAATCAATTCTGATTGATGCGCTGTCCATGCTGTTGAAGCGCAGGAAGAATCCAAGCGCCATTCGGGACGGGGCAGACCGCCTGAGTGTGGAAGCGCTGTTTGAGGATTCGGGAAAAGAATACGTCCTGAGACGTGAGGTGGGGAGAAAGAAATCTCTATGCTTTATTGACGGGAGTATGGTGCCTTTTGACCGACTTCAGGAGATGGCCACCCGACTGATCAACATCTATGGCCAGAATGAACATGTTTTTCTGTTGAATCCGGTGAATCACGCGCTGTTTCTGGACCAATTCGCGAAAAACGAGGACGCGATGGCCGCGCTCGGGAAAAGTGCCGCACAGGTTCGGGAAGCCCGGGAGAGTCTGGATCGGATGGAACGCCGGAAAACCGATGTGGCGGAGAGACTGGACTTTCTGGATTTCAGGATTTCTGAACTGGAAGAGCTGGAACTGGAGCCGGGACTGGATGAGTCTCTGGAAAAAGAAGCCCGGATTCTGGCAGCGGCTGAAGAGATTACCACCCGTTCCGCCCGACTCATGGAGGGCCTGTATGAAGGAGAGAACTCTCTGTACGGCCAGGCCTCCTCCTCTCTGGATGACCTGAAATTTCTGGATTCCCTGTATCCGGATCTGTCCCCTTTTTTACGGGAAATAGAAGGATTGACAAACCTGATACCGGAGTTGTCCAATCGACTCTCTTCCCTCCAGGGGCAGGTAGAATACGATGAAAAAGAATTGAATCGCCTGGAGGATAAACTCCTCAGGATCAATCGCCTGAAATCCAAGTACGAAACCGATATGGCGGGTCTGCTGCTCAGAATGGACGAGCTGAAGAGGGAGCGGGATCGGTTGATCCACATGGACGTGACCATGCGTGATGCGCGAAAGCGGGTAGATGTGGCTTTTAATGCATACCTTGCTGATCTTGAAATACTCCGGGAGCGAAGGCGGATCCGCGCGGTGGAACTGGGGAATGTCATGGAAAAGGAGTTGGAACGACTGGAGCTGCAGCAGTCACGTTTCGAGGTACGGATTCGAGAAGAAATTCCCGATCCGGGGAACGCGTCTCCCAGGGGGCCGGATGGTGTGGAATTTCACTTCTCCTCCAATCCGGGTCAGGCACCGGCGCCGGTTCGTGATGTGGCTTCAGGCGGCGAGCTGTCAAGGTTGATGCTGGCCCTGAAATCGATGAACAATGAAAGTCGAACTTCCACCAGTATTTTCGATGAGATTGACACGGGAATCGGTGGGAAAACCGCCGAATTTGTCGGAGAAAAGTTAAAACGTATTTCCCTGAACAGCCAGGTCCTGTGTATTTCACATCTGCCCCAGATCGCTGCCTTCGCGGACCGGCATATTCTGATTGAAAAAAGCTTCAGCGGCGGTCGGACCTTCAGCTCCTCCCGGATTCTGAATGAGGAGGAGAGAGTCAGGGAAATCGCTCGCCTGATGGCGGGCAGCGCGGTGAACGAGGATGTGCTCCGCGCGGCCAGAAACCTGCTTTACAGACGAAAATCATGAACTATTATATTCAGACCTTTGGCTGCCAGATGAACGTCAATGATTCAGAGAAGATCCGTTTCCTGCTCAACAGCAGGGGATTCGTTGCGGTTGAAACCGTGGCAGAGGCAAAGATCGTTATCATTAACACCTGTGCGGTTCGCGCAAAGGCGAGAGACAAGGTGTTCTCCTATATCGGCAGGCTTTCCCGTGATCAGGTGGTCATTATCGCCGGTTGTGTCGCCCAGGCGGAACGGGGGGAGTTGTTGCGTCGGAACCCCAGGATCCACTTTGTGGTGGGTACGCACCAGTTTGACCGCATGGACGTGATTGTCTCCGAATTACTGAAAGGAGGCGATCGGGGCGCGGCCGTGGGCTTTTCAACCGAGTGGAAGGAGATGGTTCCGGATGTGAATGCCCGGGTCAGCCGGGTTACCGGGTATATCTCCATTATGGAGGGGTGCAACAATTTCTGTTCCTATTGCATCGTACCCTTCACCAGGGGGCGGGAGAAGCACCGTCCAGGTGAAGCGATTCTGAGGGAAGCCCATTACCTCGCGGACCAGGGATTCAGTGAGATTGTTTTGTTGGGCCAGAATGTAAATAACTGGGTAGATCCGGGTACCGGGGACGGATTCGCGGACCTTCTCTTGCACATTGCGGAAGAAGTGGAGGTGAAATGGATCCGCTTCATCACCTCTTACCCCGGGTATCATGATCCGAAGCTGATCGGCGTCATGGCCGATCACCCCCGGATCGCTCGCCATGTTCATTTCCCGGCCCAGTCCGGATCCACTCGCGTTCTGCGACGGATGAAGCGGGTGTACACGCGTCAACAATACCTTTCCATTGTGGAAAATTATGCGAAAGCCATTCCGGGAATGCGGTTTTCATCTGATTTCATCGTGGGCTTTCCCGGGGAGACGGACCATGATTTCAAACTGACTCTTTCCCTGTTGCGCCGGGTGGAATATGAGTCGGTTTTTTCTTTTGCCTACTCTCCCAGGCCCTTTACCCGGGCGGTCAAGTGGCCGGATGATGTGCCCCTGGAGGTCAAGAAAGATCGTCTTCATCAATTGCAGGCGCTTCAGAATGAAATCCAGTTGAGGCGGAACCGGGAATGGGTCGGGCGTGAACTCCAGGTTCTTGTGACGGGGCCGAATCCCCGGACTCCGGGTGAAGTAGTGGCGCGCAGTGAGAGCTACCGGGTGGTCAACCTGCAGTCCAGCGCCCCACCGGGTGCCTGGCTGAACGTCCGTGTTCAGAGAGCGGGTCCCTATTCTCTACGTGCGGTTGAGACCGGGGAACCATGACTCGGCGATCTCTCCTGTTGCTTGGCGTGCTGATGCTGGCTGCGGCAGGGCTGGTTCTGCAGCAGGCTCGATCCTCCGGTTCGGGCTATGAGATTCATGTAAAACGCGCCCGGATTATTCGGGGCAATTTTGATTTCATTCCAGAACACTGGCTGGAACCGAAGTTGCACCAATTGCGGAACGGGGAGAATTTCTCGAAGCTTTCCGCTCTTAATCAGACCGATCATTTTATCAAACTGTGTCACTGGGTACATGAGCAATGGGACCGATCCGTTCCCGATCCCTATCCTCCGGCGAACGCCATTGATATCCTGAGGGAGATCCGTTCCGGTCGGACCGGAGGCTTTTGCGGCCAATATGCCTATGTTCTGGCGGACGTGCTTAAATCCATGGGATATTTCTGTGTCCGGTATGTCGAATTATGGAGCCGGAAGAGGGGAAGTCACTTTGTGGTGGAAGCCTGGAATGATGAACATGAGAAATGGATGATCCTGGATGCGGACCAGGACCTTTTCTATTCCCAAGAAGACGGTGTTCCGGCCAACGCCCTGGAAGTCCGGGAGGCACTGGACTCGAAGCGGAGGGTGGAGGCTCTTTCCTGCGCGCCGGGCCATCACTCCATGGGTCGCAGACACATGGAGTACTACGCTCATTTTGCCGTCAGTCTCAGGTCGGACCTGATGCGGCAGACCAGACCTCCGACGGTGGCGGATCGTTTTGAGAGTTTCCTGTTTTTTCGTGATCAGAGGACGGACCTGAAGACGTTCAATGGAAGAATCCCCTATCGCCTGGTCTCCCGGAGAGTGGAGGACATCTACTTTGATTGCAATTGTGTGCGTGTGACCCATGAACCGGGTGCTTCCCCCGAGGTGTTGCGATTTTGTTTTACAACCCTGGGGTCGGTTCCCAATTTTTTGGGATTCGCCATTAAAATGGGGGAAAAGGCTTCCTGGACGCGAATCGGTGGGAATGAAATTGTGGTGGAGATTGATGATCTGCCGCTCTCTTTTTCAGTCGCGGCGGTTAATTTCGCCGATAAACGCGGGTGCGTGAATACGGTGGTCATCCGCTCACGCTGAAGGGATGAACACCGCGCTCATCTTGACTTGTCAAAGAGAATATGGTACAAATTTTCTTATTGTAAACTGTGGAGAAATACACCCATATGGTTATAGAAACGGCTAAAATCGGGCCTGCCGGAGTTTCTCTTGCGGACCGCATTGAGACGGATGAAGCCATGATTGTCGGACAAGAGGGCGGATATCTGGATGATATCCATTTCTCGGTTCATCTGTCACGGGAGGGGGAACGCATCAAGGCCATGGGCACATTGCGGACCTCCGTGTCCCTGAATTGCGTCCGGTGCCTGGAAGAGTTTGAACAGAGAGTCAACTCAAAATTTGATATTATCATGTTTCCCGTACACGAAGTAGACGGTGGATCCATCGCCTTGAACGGGGATGATATGGAAACCATTTTTTTTGATGGAATCCGAATCGACCTGAGCCGGATTCTTTCCGAACAGGTGAACATCTGTGTTCCCATTCATCCCATATGCCGTTCAGACTGCCGGGGAATCTGTCCCAATTGTGGTGTCAATCTGAACTTTGAATCCTGCCAGTGTGAACAGCCCCATTCCGAAGTGAATGTGTGGTCAGATAAATTGAAGAGGTGAATCATGGCTTTACCCAAAAGAAGACACTCTCACCAGAGAACCCATAAACGCCGTTCCCATCACGCCCTGAAAGTGGAAGGTCTCTCGGTGTGCCCCAATTGCAAAGAACCCAAGCTGCCGCATCGTGTATGTGAAAGCTGCGGGTATTATGAAGGACGCCAGATTGTCGAGGGCAACGAAGAATAGTGAATGGAAGCGGTCCGGGTTGCCATTGACGCAATGGGGGGAGATCATGCTCCTGCAGTGGTACTCCAAGGCGTAAAGGATTATCTCCAGACCGACCCGGATGTTCGGATCATCGTGGTTGGAAAACGCAGGGAAATTCAGCGTGAATTGAGCAGAATGAATTTCCGTAACGAAGACCGCATCTCCGTGGTCAATGCCCATGAGCAGATATCAATGCGGGAACAATTGCTCTCCTACTGGCGCAAGCGGGAGCGATCTTCCATAAAAAGGGCCCTTGACCTGGTCCGTGACGGCCGGGCCGATGCCATGGTGTCCGCGGGAAATACCGGGGCCGTGATGGCACTGGCCAAAACCGGACTCGGGATGCTCGGGGGGATCAGTCGTCCCGCCCTGGCCATTTTTATTCCCACTTTGAAAGGACGTTCTCTGCTTATGGACGTGGGCGCCAATGTGGATTCACGCCCCCGTCATCTGGTGGA
>CAYVBC010000039.1:0-9088 GCA_964449545.1 uncultured Clostridia bacterium
TCCCATTTTTCTAATTGTGATAACCTCGTAAACCCACACTAAATGGAAGAGAACCCCTATTTTCAACTTTTCAACTTTCTTCTGATGGTTTGATGACGGGCGCTGCCGACTGAAACAAACTCCACGGGGATGCCCACGGCCTCTTCAATAAAGCGGATGTAGTCCTTCGCTTCCGCCGGCAATTCCCCATAGGAACGAACGTCGGACACCGACCCCTTCCATCCGGCCAATTCCCGGGTTAGCGGTTGCGCTTTTTCCAGGAATTCCACGGTGGGATTGAACTCCTTGACCTCTTTGCCATCCAACCGGTACGCGTGAACCACGGGAATCGGGTCCAATCCATCCAGGATGTCCAGTTTTGTCAGGAACAGGGATTGGACTCCGTTGATCATGACCGCGTATCGCAAGGCCACCAGGTCCAACCAGCCCACGCGACGGGGGCGACCCGTCGTGGCACCGAATTCCCCACCTTTGTCCCGCAGCCATTGGGCTTTCGCCCCATTCAATTCGGAAGGGAACGGGCCTTCACCCACCCGGGTGGCATAGGCTTTGGCGATCCCGGTGATTCGTGTGATGGCGCCATAGGGCAGCCCGGTGCCGGTGAAAACACCCCCCACCGTGGAGTTGGATGAGGTCACGAAAGGATAGGTCCCGTGGTTGATGTCCAGCAATGCGCCCTGGGCACCTTCAAGTAGAATCCGGCGCCCGTCACGGAGGCAACGATTCAACAACTGGGTGGTATCGGTCACATAGGACCGGAGGAACTCGCCGGCTTCCAGATAGGCCTGCGCGTAGTCACCGACCTCCGTGCCCTCCGCGCCGTAGGCGTGGACCAACCGGTTGTAATACTCATTGAGAATGGCCGCCTTGCGCTTGAAACGATCCGCGTCCAGCAGGTCTCCGACAAAAAGCGCCCGCCTGCCCACAAGATCCTCATAAGCCGGCCCGATTCCACGCCGCGTTGTACCGATTTTCAGGTACCTGGACTGTTCAAAAACGATGTCCAGCTTCTGGTGAAACGGCAGGATCAGGGGGGCACGGTCGCTGATCCAGAAATCCCGGATTTCTACTCCGGCGGATTCCAGATCGCGAAGTTCCTCCACCAGCTGCAGTGGATTCACCACCACGCCATTCCCGATGACCGACATGGTTCCAGGAGAGAAAACTCCGGAAGGCAGAAGGTGCAGCACCATCTTCCGCCCATCATGGTAAATCGTATGCCCGGCGTTGTGGCCGCCCTGGTAACGGACCACCACGTGGAAATTCTCAGCCAGGTAATCAATGGCTTTCCCTTTGCCTTCATCTCCCCACTGCAATCCCATTACCAGCAAGTTCATCTCAACATTCTCCTTTCAACCCGTATTCCACTCTATCGGACACGTGGTACCGGACGGACAGCTTGATTCTAACAGAGCATCCCCCACCATGCAAACATCTTTTCCCTGGCCCGGGAATCCCCGATTCTGCTATAATGAATCTCCATTGTACACCGGGAGGGGACCATGAAAAAGAGATCCGGAGCCGTTCGGTTCATCCGGGCCGCCTTGATATTTATGATTGCCTCCGCTTCGATTCTTCCCGCATCCGACCCGGCCGAATCCGGGAAAGATCGGGGATATCCTCCGGGAGAGATCCTGGTGCGGCTGAGGGGGGATATTCCCCTGCCACGTATTCTTTCGATCCCGCAAATACTTCAGGTGATTCCTTCAGGAATCTCCGGAATCCGGGTATCCCCCTCCAGGGACGATATTTTTCTGTTACGACTGGGAATCCGGCCGGTGGAAACGGAAAATCGGATCATGGACCTGTTGCGGGCTCATCCCGCCGTGACCGCGGTCTCTCCCAATTTCAGGCGCCGCCCCACCCGCAGGCCGGGTGACCCTCTGTATAAACACCAGTGGAACCTGCACAATACGGGTGAAAACGCTCCGATCACACCAGGGAATCCGGGCGCGGACATCTCCGTGGAAAACGCATGGGATTCCGGCACGGGAACACCCGGAATCGTTGTGGCCGTGGTGGATTCCGGAATCGATTACACCCACCCCGACCTGGCGCCCAACATGTGGCGCAACCCTTTTGAAGAGCCGGACAACGGATATGACGACGATGGAAACGGCTACGTGGATGATGTTCACGGATTCGATTTCGCCGGGGACCGAATGGGAGTCAATGATCCCGATCCCATGGATGAAGACGGGCACGGCACCCACGTGGCCGGAATCATCGGGGCCCGGGGAAATAACGGTATCGGCATCTCCGGGATCAACTGGAACTGCGGCCTGCTGGCGATCGGAGCCGCACGTCCCGATGGATTCCACTATCTCGACGATGAGGTGGAAGCATTTGAATACATTCGCAGGCTCAAGCTCTCCGGCACCGCGAACATCGTTGCCGTGAACTGCTCATTCGGCGGCAGCCAGTATTCCGAAGTCGAAGAACAGGCCATTCGGGAATTGACACAGGCCGGGATCACGCTGGTGGCCGCAGCCGGAAACGGAGGGGATGACGATATCGGTGATAACAACGATGAAACGCCCTTTTACCCGGCATCTTACCCCGTGGATGGAGTCGTTTCCGTCGCGGCCACCGGATCCGGGGACCAGTTGACCGACTTCTCCAATTTCGGTGCTTCGGAAGTGGATATTGCCGCTCCGGGTGACGGGATTTTTTCCACTGTCATTCGCGGACAGGGACGAATGGCACAGGTCCAAAGCGAGGGAAGAGTGTGGAACGCACTCAGCCTGGAATTCTCCGGAGCCACGGAGGGGATCAGCGGATTCCTGATCCCATGCCGACAGGGACTTACGGAAGCGGATTTCCCCCCCGCGGTGAATGGGGCGGTGGCCCTGGTTGAAAGAGGCGTGACCGAGTTCAGCGAAAAGGTCCGCCTCGCGGCCAAGGCCGGCGCCACGGCCGTGGTGATCTACAACCATGAGCCGGGAAATTTCAATGGAACCCTCCAGGACTCCGGAGACTGGCTCCCCGCGGTATCCGTTTCAAGAAAGGATGGTCTGGAGATGCTGGGATGGCATTCCATACCCGTTACCCTGATCAACCGCCCCGGCGATTACGATTACAAGAGCGGGACCTCCATGGCCACGCCCCACGTGTCCGCGGCCCTGGCTCTGATGGCTTCTCTTCACCCTGAGGAGGCGGTCTCACGCCGTGTGGCCCGCCTGCTGATCTCCGGCAAACCCCTGATCCAACTTGTGGACCGTGTAGCCACGGGATCCAGGCTGGATCTCGGGGGATTGACCATTCCCCCGCCCCTATCCGTTCAGGCCCACAGGACCCGGAACGGATCCCTCCTGCAATCCGAATACATCACCCGCATCTCCTGGAGCGCCAACCCGGCAAGCGGCCCGCATTCGGTGACGGGTTATCTCGTATTCTTGAGCCGTCCCGGATTCAGAATCATCGGGCAGGTGGGCGCCGATAAAAATGAATATCTACACCGTCGGGTATCCCGTGATACGATCCTGGAATACGGCGTTGTCTCCGTCGATGCAGAAGGCAAACGGGGATCGCCCGCGTTCGCGATAATTGAAGACAAATAGGTTTTGCCTATTCCCCCCCGATGGCCTATAATGAGACGGGAGGCAAGGCATGGAATTTCCCGACTTGTTGGAACGCTTTCTGAGCTATGTGAAAATCAACACCCGTTCGGACGAAGAATGTGAAGATTTCCCCTCCACACCGCACCAGTTGGACCTTTCAAGAAAACTTCGCGCAGAGCTGGAGGAGATGGGGCTTTCCTCGGTAACCCTGAATTCGTGGGGCTATGTAACCGCTACACTGGAATCCAACCGCCCGGGTTCCGGCCCCACAATCGCCCTGATCGCGCACGTGGACACCTCTCCGGACGTCTCCGGGGAGGGAGTAAATCCCAGGATACACGCCAACTACGACGCCGGGGATGTCACATTGTCCGAGGATGGAAAATGGATACTGCGAACCGGTGAGAATCCGTATCTGATGCGCCAGAAGGGAAAAACCCTGATTACCTCTGACGGGAACACCCTGCTGGGCGCGGATGACAAAGCCGGGATCGCGGAGATCATGGCCGCCATCCGATACCTGTTGGACCACCCGGAAATCCCCCGTCCCCGAATCCGCGTCCTGTTTACTCCGGATGAAGAAACGGGTCGCGGCACGGAACATATCACCGCCGAAGAGATCGCGGCGGATTTCGGATACACCCTGGATGGCGAAAAACTCGGAGAGGTCGAGGATGAGACCTTCTGCGCGAATTCCGTTCATATTCATGTGCACGGAATCAACGTTCATCCCGGATACGCCAAGGGAAAGCTGTTGAACGCCATCAAGGTGGCAGCGGAGATCATCGCCGCACTGCCCAAAGACCGTCTTTCCCCGGAAACAACTGAAAAACGCGAAGGATACCTCCACCCCCATAATGTTGCGGGAAACGGGGAATCGGTCATCATAAAGTTCCTCGTCCGTGATTTCACCGAAGCGGGACTCCGGGATCATGAAGCGGAGCTGCGCCGCATTGTGAATGAAGTGATAAGCCATCACGCGGGAGCGAGTGTGGATTTTGAGGTAATCGAATCCTACCGCAACATGAAACTGGTTCTGGACAAGTACCCCGAAGTGACGCAGAAAGCGCTGGAAGCCATACACAAGGCCGGAGTTGAGCCGATTCGAAACATCATTCGCGGTGGTACGGATGGAGCCCGTCTGAGCTTCATGGGCCTTCCCACGCCCAACCTGTTTACCGGTGGATCGAATTTCCATTCCAGATATGAATGGATCACACTGGAAGATATGCAGGCCGCGACCCGGGTCGTGGTTCACCTCATGAGTCTGTGGGGAATGGAGTGGAAAGAGTCCTGACAGCCCCGGGCCGGGGAAAGGGCGTTCGAGTCCTCTATTCAATCGTCGTTCTGTGTCTGCCCTTTTTTATCTCCTGCGGGAAAGCGCCGGATGAGCCTGAGGCCATTGTCCCCGCTCGCATCAACCGGGACGCCCGGATCCGGATCTGTTTACAGAATCATAATTTCCAGTCCTTCATCCCATCGGAGTTACACTTTTACAATGAAGCCCAGGCCATGAGCCTGGTTTTCAACACCCTCGTCCAGGCGAACTATGCGGGCCACATCTCTCCATCCCTGGCCAGTTCCTGGGAAATTTCTCCCGATGGGCGCGAATACACCTTTCACCTGCAACGCAACGCCCGATTCCATAATGGAAAACGGTTGACCAGCAATGACGTCATCTTTACCCTCCAGGAACTCATTCGCAAAGACACGACCCGTGAGGGAGAATCCTGCTTTATCGTCGGATCCAATGATTTTTTTCATCACCGCAGGCAATCCGTCAGCGGCCTCATATGGGTGGATGACAAAAAATTCAAGGTTCTGCTGAGCCGCCGTTTCAACCTTTTCCTTCACTTTCTGACATCCAAGGCGACCTCCATAGTCCCGGCCAACTTCGGCGGCCTTTCCAGAAAGAATTTTCGCCTCAAACCGATTGGAACCGGTCCATTTGTGTCCACCGGACCCCCATCTTCCACCACGATCAAGCACCAGCAATTCACCCGGCTGGCTTTCCGCCGCAACGACCATTATTTCGAATCGCCTGCCGCGACGAGCCATGTGGAAGTTTTTCTGCCCCTGATCCCTCCCCGGGCCAACACCCTGTACTACTTCGACGCATTTCTCCCTCCCGAGGATTTCTCCATAAGCACCGTGCCCCAGACCAGCCACCGGGTCATCACTACCGCGCACGATACCATTGTATTCCTCTCTCTCAATCCAGGCTTACGATCCGGATTATCGGATTCCTGGCGCATCATTCTTCAAAACGGGATTGATCGTCAACGCCTGATCCGGGAGCTGGGAATTGGAAAAACGGCCATACCCGCATACACAATTCTTCCCGTAACCCTGTTCGGTCATAACCGCTACTTCCACCTGGATCCGGCCCGGGTAGCCTCGGTCCGCGCTTCTCTTGACGTCAATGCCCAAAAAACCCTGAACGTGGTCATCTACCCCCGCCAGATCTCTCTGATCAACAAGATGAATGAACAACTGAATCCCCTGGGTCTGACATTGAAACCCCAGGTGCTACCCTCCACCCGTTATTATGCGGAAATGGGGAACCGGAAACACCAGGCCATGATCATTCGCGGAGTGTCGGATTACCCCCACGCGTACAACTTCCTGGTTCAATTGTACACTCCCGGCGGACTTCTGAATTACTTCCGGCACAATAATCCCTCTATCCATGAGATGGTCAACAAACTTCCCACAACCGACATTCGCGGCCAGGCGAAATTGTTTCAGGAACTGGCCCGGCTGTGCGCGGAAGATGCCTATTACATCCCCCTCTACTTTCTATCCGACCACCTGGTTCTTCGGCGGAACCTTAATCCGCTGCGGTTCAAGTTCGGGGGGATCATCGATTTTCATTCCATTGAGGTATACCATGAATCCATTGATGGAAACCATTAAGCAATCCATCATCGTGGGTCAGCCCCTGATCCAGATCGTTTCTTATGAAGAAAAGCGCGTGGAAGGTTTTCTATCACGAACGGCCGAACAGCTGTTGCGGAGCAAGGCGTACTCCAGCTGGGACATCAACAACGGCCTTCAGCGTGAGGGCCGGCCCACCCCGGACACAGACGATCCGGTTAAGGCTCTGGAGTCCGTGATCCGTGACCCGGAACCCGGATTTTACGTTTTCCGCGACCTGGCGCCCGAACTGCGCAGGTCGGAAAGATTGGTCCGCAAACTCCGTGAAGCCTACAAGGCCCTGAAGGGACGGAAAAAATTTATTTTTCTTCTCTCCGCGGACAACTACTTCCCCGAGTCTCTGAAAAAAGAGATCGATATCTTTTACTTCCCCCTCCCCGGTACCGAAGAACTGGAATCCCTGTTTCTCAAATTTCTGGGAACATTGGAACGATCCGGGCGCCAGGTCAATCTGAATGAGGCCGAGCGCAAGGACTTTGTGATCGCCGCCCAGGGGTTGACGCTGGATGAGGCCTACAAAGCGTACATGAAAGCATTTCACGGCAAGCCGGTCATCACGGGAGAAATGGTTAAAGCCATTCACGAAGAGAAAAAACAACTGATCCTCAAGGAGAATGTTCTGGAATACTATACCCAGCGCCATACCATGAACGACATGGGGGGGCTGGACAACCTCAAGGACTGGCTGGGGAAACGGCGCCGCGCCTTTTCCGAGGAGGCTCGGGAATTCGGGCTGGAAAAACCCCGTGGCATACTCTGCATGGGCGTATCCGGATGCGGAAAAAGCCTCGCCGCCAAGATCACCGCCTCACTGTGGAACCTGCCTCTGTTCCGCCTTGACATGAACCTGGTCTACTCGGGCATGGCCGGATCACCGGAACTGGTCTTTGCCCGCGCCCTGCAGACCATGGATTCAGTGGCTCCGGCCATACTGTGGATCGACGAAATCGAGAGCGGAATCTCCGACAAGCAGGGAGACAGTTCTTCTTCCCGTATCCTCGGATACTTTCTCACCTGGATGCAGGAACATACATCGGAGATATTCATCGCCGCCACGGCCAACCGCATCGACCTGCTGCCCGCCGAATTGCTGCGCCGCGGTCGTTTCGACCAGATCTTCTTTATCGACCTGCCCACCCGCAGAGAACGGGAAGAGATCTTCACCATTCACCTGAAGGCCAAAGGCAATGAGCTCTCCACCTTTAACATCCCGCAACTGGCCCAGATCACCAAGGGATGGTCGGGCAGTGAAATCGAACAGGTCATTATCTCCGCCATGTACGAAGCCTTTAACGAAAACCGCCCCTTGAACGAGGATGATCTTCTGGTCATTTTCGGCAATAGCGTACCCCTGGCTACGACCATGGAAGAGCAGATCAAGAAGATTCGTTCCTGGGCGCATAACCGCGCCGTTGGCGCATCCACGGACAAGGAATACTGATTCTCCGCCCCGGGCCCAGTGGCGTCGAATTCAGAATCTCTGACTGGCGCCCACCATCAGCATGAAAGGAGGAAAGTCCTTTCCCAGGTGCGCGGCCACCTGCGCCATGAGACTGAAGTTGCGCAGAGATCCGCCGTTACGGCTGAAGGGATAAACGCGGATCCCCGCAAATCCCCGCAGGAAGGGCTTGGAATCCAAACTTGAGGACCAGGAAGGAGAATAGTCCGTCACTTTGTTCGAGTGGCGGGCGAAACGGATGCCGCCGGCCACTCCCAGGTAGGGATCGATGCGCTTGGAAAAGGGAGCGAAATGATACCCCAGGTGAACCACCGGTGACCAGGTAGTGAAGGTCCACGCGCCGGTGAACTCCCCCAAAGTAGTATAGAACCCGCCCACAAAATCCTTCCAGCGGCTGAATTCCAGCGAGCCACTTAAACTGAAACCATTGGGAAACACGCGTTCCACCTTCACACCCAGCAGAGGCCATGCGTCGAAAGGATCTTCCGTTCCCGTTACGGCGGGGAAACCGGAATAAACGGAAACGAGAACGGCCCCTTTCTGCTGGGTCCCGCCATGGGCCGTCATCGCGCCGACTGCCACAACCAGAACTATCAAAACCAACATGCTTTTGTGTCTCATTTAGTCTCCCTGTAAGAAAATAATTCACACATTTTGTCGAAATTTTCAATCTTAAACGGAATTAGGGATATGGCCCGTGAACAGCACCGCCACGGCTTGGTTATCATGAATGAAATGGATGAAGGGCCGACCCAATTGTCCCCCGCGCCTCCGGCGGCACCAGGGCGATCCGGATAATCAGAAAAACCACGATTCTCAACAGGTGGCCGCGGAGCGCTTCCCATTGAATGCGTTTCCTCTGAATAATCGTTCCCCGCCATCAATTAATTCGCAGCATATTCAATGCCAGAGAATTCCGACAAATCCTGTACTTTTTTTGCTACAGTGTAAAAATCCGCGATGTTGAAGCAGGGCAAATTCCTGCGGCCCTTCTCAGTACTGAATCCTTCGGCTCACAAGGCGGAACATGTCCCCTTCTTCATCATCCCGCCTCACTGGCCGGTAACCTCCTCCGACACGTCCACCATCATGTTTTCGAATCCCCGGTACAATGTGTTCAGTTCTTCCCGTT
>CAYVBC010000039.1:9188-10968 GCA_964449545.1 uncultured Clostridia bacterium
ACGTCCACCATCATGTTTTCGAATCCCCGGTACAATGTGTTCAGTTCTTCCCGTTCCCTCTCCGTCACCCGCGTTTCCAGCAGCAGTGCGGGGCGTTCCTCCAGAAGGGGGCGGACCTTTTCCAGGATCCCAGGCGTATAACGGAACACGGGGTCACAGGGATAGGATTCCGCCATGAGTCGCTCCAGAATCCGTGGGTCGGCGGTCAGATGAAACAGGCGTACCGAATGGCGGCCTCCCTGAATCGGACGATAGATGTGGAGACGATCGAAGTAGGTTTCCTTCTTCCAGAATCGGTTTGAAAGACGTTGACACCAGCCATCGGGAAGGATTTCATCCGCTTCAACGACCAGCTGAACCAGGGTATGGGGGTTGAACCTGTCCAGCCAGGCACCCACTCGATCCAGCACTCTCTCAGGAGTCCGGGGAGTGATCCTGAGGGTCAATCGGAAGGCGATTCGCTCCGGACGGGCCAGAAAGGACTCGATCAGAGAATCCCCGGCGGAACGCAGGTCCATGTATTCGATAAAACCATCCTCAGACGTGGAGAACACCGGCACCTGGGGCGGATAGAACTCAATCCCCAGGCGGTCTTCCGCCGCGACCACGGCGAGTTTAAAATCATCCATATCCATCCGGGGCGTAGCCGTCACCTGGTAGGGTGGAAGATCCTGGTAACGGATCCCCGCTTCCCGTGCCCGTTCCCTCAGTCGTGTTCCGGGCAGGAGACTCAGGGGATAGAGTTCCAGATTTTCCGCCAGATCCAGCTCCAGGAGAAAATCAAGGGTGCGCAGAAAATCCGCGACCGTATCTCCCGGCAGCCCCATGATCACCCCGGTCTGCGCCCGGATCTCCATGTCTTTCAATAGCCCCGCGCCACGGATAAATCCCTCCCGGTCCCATGTGCGTCCCACATCCGCCAGGGCCTCGGGGTTGGTGCTCTGCAGCCCCACTTCCACGGATCGAAAACCCGCTTTTTGCATGGCCACGGCAATTTCCGGGGTAATCGATTCCAGGCGCGCCTCGGAGTGGATGGGGATATGCTCCGGATTCCATTCGGCCATGCGCTTCAGACGCTCCACCAGACCGGGAGTCAGGTTGAATGAGGGATCCATGAGATAGATCTCAGACACCTCCCTTTCCCGGGCCAGGCGGAACACCTCCCGGGCCCTCTCCCGGGGGAAGAACCGCAGGTTGCGATACTGCTTGGAATAGAAGCAGTACTCGCAGCCATAGGGGCACCCGCGCATGGTTTCCAGGTAGAGGATCTCCCCTTTACGCGGCGTCAGCACTCCCATGAGATAGGGGTCCGGGACCCCGTCCAGGGCGACGGGTTCACAGTCACTGTACACCCGGGAACGGGCCGCCTGGGATGAATCTTCCGCCAGGAATCGGGGAAAAGCCCGCTCCCCCTCCCCCACCACCACGGCATCCACCACCTCGAAATCCACAAGGGAATGGTCCGCCGTGATTTCCGGTCCGCCCAGAATGATCCGGCACTCCGGTGCCGCATCGCGAACCCGGCGTGCCAGCCAGATATTCCGTTCCACGTTCCACATGAACGAAGTCATACCCAGCACGGCCGGGGGATCATCCAGGATCCACCGCAACACGGCGGCGTCCCCGCCACGGTCCGCGATTTCCCGAGGCAGAATGGAAACCGGACGGTCCGAGACCGCGGCCAGATACCCGGCGGCCAGGGGAATATTCCCCTCCGTATAGGTGCGTCGGGGATCTGGAACGGGCAACTGAATCAGCTTGATCATCCCCTAATCATACC
>CAYVBC010000040.1:0-7682 GCA_964449545.1 uncultured Clostridia bacterium
CACTGCCGCAGATGGGGCGGAAATTTCTCAATGGCGTACCGCAGCATCGTCCGGGTCTCGACCCTCCGACTTCCATCATTGATTTTTAGAAATATAGTGAGCCCCCCGGGATTCCTGGTTGTGCAGAGCGGCGTGAACCACCAGCAGGGCGGTCTGAACGCAGTCCCTCAGGTCGATGATGGCCGGTGTGACGGCCACTTTCTGGTAGAATTTAATGATGCGGTGGCGCAGGTATTCCAGGTCGGATCGCGCGCGGTTGAGTCTCCGGTTCGTACGAATGATTCCACTGTAATTCCACATGGTGTAGCGAACCATGACCATGTCCTGCCAGATGAGTGCCGGATCCGGTTCCTCCTGGGAAAGGGGGTATTTCCACTCCGGTACCTCGGCAACGGAGTAAGTCTCCCTCTCCCGTGAAAGCGCTTTTGCAATATCCGAAGCCGACTCAGCGCCCCATACCAATCCCTCCAGAAGGGAAACGGATGCCAGTCGATTGGCGCCATGAAGCCCGGTACATGCGACCTCCCCGATGGCGTACAGGTCCTTCAGGCTGGTGCGTCCGCAAAGATCGGAGAGCACCCCGCCACAGCTGTAATGAGCCGCGGGCACCACGGGAATGGGCTGCTTTTTCATGTCTATGCCCAGGGAGAGGCAATGGTCGTGTATGGTGGGAAAACGTTCCGCAATGTTGATGTCGGCAAATGAGGCCAGGTCCAGAAGCACGTAATCATCTCCGTTCAGTATCATCTCCTCGTAAATGGCCCTTGACACCTCATCCCTCGGAGCCAGATCCGCCTGCTTCGAATACCTGGGCATGAAGTAATCACCCTTGCGGTTCATCAGGCGTGCGCCCTCTCCACGAACGGCTTCGGAAATCAAAAACGGGCTTTCAACGCTCTTCTGAAAGAGGGATGTGGGATGAAACTGAACGTATTCCAGGTTTCCCAATCTCGCTCCGGCCCGATACGCCATGGCGATCCCATTTCCCAGTGTGGTGGAAGGATTGGTGGAATGAAGAAAAATGCTGGAAAGTCCACCGGAAGCCAGAATCACTTTCCGCGCGAATATCCGGCAAACCCGTCCCGTCTGATCATCCAGCACGTACGCCCCCACGACCCGGGGCTCATGGTACTGGCGTTCCGGGTTCATGGAATGGTGGGGATAGGTTAACAGATCTATGGCCTGGTGGCGATACAATACCGTGATATTTTCCGACTTTTTTATGGCGCTGCTGATTTTTTCCTGGATTACGCGCCCGGTCATATCCTTGACGTTCAGTACCCGCCGACTTGAATGGGCACCCTCACGAGCCAGGTCAAAGGATCCATCTTTTCTGGAGAACGGGACCTCCAGCCTGCGGATCAGGATCCGGTCAACCAGTTCCCGGGAGCGTTCCACCACCTGTTTGACCGCGGGGCGGTAGTTGATGCCATCCCCGCTCAACATGATGTCATTGATGAAGCTCTCCGGTGATTCTTCACCGTTCAATGAAGCGATTCCGCCCTGGGCCAACCAGGTGTTCGTCGCGTTTCCATCCTCTCCCTTGCCGATCAGCAGGGATTTTATCCCATTGTCCGCAAGTTCCAGAGCAGCCACGCCACCCGCAATCCCTCCCCCGATAATCAGGACATCCGTTTCCATGGTTTTATGCATCGTGAAGCTCCTTTTCTTCCACGGGGCGGATCTCCAGACTCAGGTCCAGTGAACGGAACGAATGCGTCAACGCGCCCACCGAAATGAAATCAATCCCCCTTTGAGCGCGTTGCCCGATCGTATCGAGAGTCACATTGCCTGATAGTTCCAGACTGCGACGTCCCCGGTTCAACGCCACCGCCTGCCCCACCATTTCGTCACTGAAATTATCCAGCATGATCACGTCCACATCCAGTTCCAGTGCCTCCCGGAACTGGTCCAGATCCTGGGTTTCCACTTCAATCTTCACACCGCCGCTATTGCGTCGGACAGACGCCACCGCACGCGTGATTCCCCCTGCCATGCGGATATGGTTGTCCTTTATCATGGCCATCTCCGCCAGGTCGCGGCGATGGTTCCTGCCTCCGCCGTCACGAACCGCTTGCTTTTCAAGTTGGCGCATTCCGGGAGTTGTCTTGCGTGTGTCCAGCAAGGTCACTCCCGTTCCCTCCAGGCGCTGGACAAAACGATTCGTCAGCGTGGCGATTCCACTGAGTCTCTGGAGAAAGTTCAGCGCGGTTCTTTCCGCCCGCAGGATCGAACCCTCCATGCCCCTCAGGATCATGACCACATCTCCCGGATTCACCGAATCACCATCCTGGCGAAGAAAAGAGATGGACACATCGGGGTCCACCTGGAAAAACACCTCCCGGAACACCCGGCACCCGGAGATCACTCCCCGGGCCTTGGCTACGACTTCAGCCAGCGCGAGCGCGTCAAATTCACGTAGCGCACCGGTTGTGACATCCTCGGTCACCCGGTCCTCCGCAAGCGCCATTTTCACGAGGCGGATCCAACCCTGCTCTTCCATCTCTTCTCCTTTCCCTGAACGGATTATTCAGTCCAGTGGTGATTAAAAAACCTGCGGCTCCAGAAATCCAGACCGTAGCGGGCCTCCGCGAAGCGCTTGGGACCCCGGAACCCATGCCGTTCTCCCGGAAACAACATGAATTCGACGGATTTACCCGCGTCTTGTACCTTGTCGAGAAACTGGAGGGAGTTCTGCATATGCACATTGTCATCCATGGAGCCGTGTACCACGCGCAAGCCCCCTTTGTACGTATCGATATATTCCAGTACGGATCCGAGACGATATCCTTCAGGATTCTCTTCCGGCGTGTCCATGTAGCGTTCCGTGTACACCGAGTCGTAGAGTTTCCAATCCATTACGGAAAAACTCGCGATACCGCAGGAGAAATACTCCGGGGCCTTGACAAGCGCGAGCGCGGTGACATAGCCGCCATAGCTGCCGCCGGTAATGCCGATGCGCTTGCCGTCCACATAGGGCTGTTTCCGAAAAAAGCGAACCGCTTCAATGAGATCATGAAGCTCCCAGTACCCCAGGCGGCGGTGCATCAGCGCCATGCCCTTCTTGCCGTGATGACCCGCGCCCCGATGGTCCACGGCAACCACGATCACCCCCAGCTGGGAAAGGTAGAAGCTGGAAAGACCACGGGCCCCGGGAAAGCGATCAGCCACGGAAGCCGCTCCCGGCCCTCCGTACACAGCCAGGACCACCGGGTATTTTTTTTGCGGGTCAAAGTCGGGGGGCAGGATCCGGAGCGCAGGAAGCATGGTCCCATCCGCGGTGGGGATCCGGATCAGTTCGGCACGATCCAGTTTCAAACGGGCCACCGCCGGTGTGCGGGAATCTCCCAGTGTACGCAGAATCCGTCCGGCTGCCGAGCGGAGAACCATCCGTGCCGGTTGATTCACAGCGGAATAACTGTCCAGGAACATGCGGCCATCGGGAGATGGCGTTATGGAATGGCTGCCCGGCTCCGGGGTCAGGAGTTGGAGTTTTCCTTTTCTCAGGGAAAGTCGATACACCCGTGTCATGGTACTGGTTTCCCGGGATGCGGTAATCAGGAGATTCCGGCCCGAACTGTCCACATGGGCAATCGATTTCACTGTCCACTCACCTGTTGTCAGGGGCCTCACATGCCCTGCGGGACCCACATGATAGATATGATGCCATCCGCTGGTGGAGGTCCGGATCACGAGGCTTCCATCCCGTAGAATTACCATGTCCCGGGGTCCGAAAAATTCCACCCATGAGTCCTGTTTTTCCTCGTACACCTGGCGAGCTTCCGTTCCCGGTCCGGACCAGCGATACACACGCAGGTGATCCTGGCCCCGATTCATCCATTGGTAATACATCGATTTTCCATCCGGAGACCAGCGCGGAAAAGCCACGTAGTGATCCACATCATCCGGAACAACCATCCATTCGGTTGTTCCGGATCTCAGATCCACCACGCCGAGACGGGCGGTGGGATTCGCGGCCCCCGGCTTGGGATACCGCTGTTTCTCGAGCTCGGGATATATCCCCTCCGATCGGGTGATTGGAAACACGGGGACCTTCGACTGGTCAAAGCGCAGGTACGCAATCCGACCGGATTCGGGACCCCACCAGAAGGCACGGTACCGACTTCGGCGGCCCAGTATCTCTTCGTAATACACCCAGGAAGCATAACCGTTCAGAATCACATCACTGCCATCCGTGGTCAGGCGACGGGTTTTCCCCGAATCCAGACATGTAACGAACAGGTCGCCACTGCGCGTGAAAGCCACAGATTTCCCGTCCGGAGAAAACTTCGGATTCTCCACTCCGCCTTCACCCGTATCCAGTACCCGCCACTCCTTACTTTCCATGGCATATACCACCAGTCGGTTGTTTCGAACCAGGCAGATGGTTCTCTGGTCCGCGGTGGTATCCGCAACGGCCTGTATCCGGACCTTCTCCTGGACCAGTCGGGGATGGTCCATGGGATTGAGGAATACCCGGGATTTACCACTTCGGGCATCCACAGAGAGGATCTGCGTCCCCTTGAACTCCAGGTAGTTGCGGGCATCGATCCATTTAATAACCCGAGGCAGAGGCGTCATCAACCCTCGGCCATATTCCACATAGGCCTGGTGAAAGCTGAGAACATCCGGATCCGCCCCCTGGGCGACCGAGACAATACCGAACAGGATCAAAAACAGAACACGCGGAATTTTCATGGGTCTCTCCGATGCGGAAGCCATAACTTCGCCGGATTCAAGAGGGATTTACCGGCGATTTGCATGGATTCATAGTACGGAAAATCCATCGGACTGTCAACGGGATTCCCGCCGACTTGACGAGGCCCTTCCAGGTACGGTATAACCGAATGGTGGAGTCCGCTGAACCAGGAGTATCAATGAATGTGAAACCGATGGATGCCGAATTGATCAGTCAGGGTGTGCGCATGATTTTGCGCGGAATTGGAGAAGATCCGGATTCTCAAAGACTGGAGCAGACGCCACGCCGTGTGGCGGAGATGTTCGCCGAAGTCCTGTCCGGAACGCACGAGGATCCCAAGCGTTTCTCCCACCTGCTCAATGAGGAAAAGCACAACGAGATGGTCATGTTGAAGCACATCCCCATTCACTCCATGTGTGAGCACCACCTGCTGCCCTTTTCCGGCCACGCCAGCGTGGTGTACATCCCGGACAGTGGGCGGATCATCGGTCTCAACACCATGGCCAGCCTGGTGGATACACTGGCGCGTCGGCTGCAGATCCAGGAACGGCTGACCAAGCAGATCGCCGATTACCTGGTCGAAGCCCTGGAACCCATGGGCGTGATGGTCGTCATCCAGGCGGAGCACCTGTGCATGACCATGCGGGGCGCCAAAAAACCGGGTTCCAAGACCATCACCTCCGCCGTACGCGGGGTGTTCAAAAACAGCACCACCCGCCAGGAAGCGATCTCCCTGATCATGAACTGACTCCCAGGTTGAACCGGGATAAGGGAAATAAAGTTGTAGATGCGCTTCAAGGGTAAACAAGTGCCACGGGATGGTGGTCATTCCGGTGACTGACCATGTCGACGATCACCGCGGCGGCCAGGATCAACAGGTCATCTTCACCCGTAACAATCTCAATCTTGTAATGATCGGTCCACGCGGGCCATCTCTTCGAGATTTCAGCCACACGATCTCCATTGCGATAGATATCGTAATGGTAGTGGGGTAAATCTCCCCGGATTATGTAATCATCCGGACCGGGTACATCAATGATGAATTTGTCCTTTAAAATCCGGATCCTTTTTGTCATTTGCGCGTATAATTCACCATTCCTGTAGATTTTGAACAGGTGTTTGAAGCTGAAAAGCCGCTGCCGGATCCGAAGTCGTTCCACGCCGGCCGGGTCCATGAATTTCAAATTATCGCCGATGGAAAAGGGTTTTCCCTTCACATGAAAAACCGGGTTTCTGAACTGATCCTTAATGACAAAGCTGTCCCCCAGCGTCCATATCTTCTGCTTCAGGAAATACCTTTGCACGCTCGCATTGTCTATCCCGCCAAGCGTCTCCGGCGCGCTTCTGACAATGACGCATCCTGAAATCATGGTCACGAGCCCCAGGAGCAGAAAAACAGCGAGAAAACGGGAAATCCGGCCCCGGACATCCATTTTTTTTGCAAGCCTCATTGGAGCCTCCTGAAAAATATACGCAATTTGAATACCATGAAAAAACGCCGCATCTGACATCTCACGGGGACACGGGGAAATGCGGGTTCTTTGTATCCCGCGGCCCGGCAGATCCATTTCCATGCTGTCTCTGAATTCAGGCAATATCCATTTGATCAGTCCGAAAATGCAGAGAGGATGCTTTTTCCCGATGGGTATGGTATGAAAAAGGGGAAAGAACCGCAAAAGGAAAACCAACATGAAACTCAATTCAAAAAAGATCCTAATTACCGGCTGGGTATTGATTCTGGGACTCATCATTCCCCTTTATCCACAACAGACGAAAAAACCCAGTGAAGACCTGACGGACGGGCCCTACATCTTCTATCTAAACCGTGAAGCGGTTGTCTGTTCAGTGATCGGAGACTCGGTAGTCACCCGGAGATTCAAGAATAAAAACGCCTTTCAGGTCGATGTTCCGGCTGTGAAGGGTTTGTGCGTTACCATACCAGCCAGACCCCTCCAACCGCCCCGGGATCAATTCCGGACAACGGAAAAGGTATTTGCCATCAGTGACGTCCATGGACAATTCCTGCGCATGAAGGAGATTCTGGTGGGAAACCGGGTAATGGATCCTGAATTCAATTGGGTGTTCAAAAAAGGACATCTGGTCATGGTGGGTGACGTGTTTGACCGGGGCCCCATGGTGACCGAATGCCTGTGGTTGCTGGTTCACCTGGAGAGGCAAGCGTCCAGAGCGGGGGGGCGGGTTCATCTCCTCCTGGGCAACCATGACCAGATGGTGATCCGTGGGGATCTCCGCTATGTGAATGATCGGTACAAAAATATTTCCCGGAAACTCTTCAAAATCCGCTATCCGGATCTATTCGGCCCGGACACCTTTCTGGGGAGATGGCTGAGATTCCGGCCCGCTGTCCTCCGGATCAACGACACCCTTTTTGTGCATGCCGGGATTCACCCACACCTGGTGGATCAGGGACAGTCAATCCAAGCCATCAACCGCACGGTCAGTCGATATATGGATTCCAGGAGTTATGTCCACGCATTCCGCCCACTGGTTTCTTTCATATTCGGTCGCAACGGGGTGTTCTGGAGCAGGGGGTATTTTCAGGACGAAGCCTATGACCCGATAAACAGAGCGCAGTTGCTCCGGGTTCTCAAATTTTACAAGGCCCAACGGGTCGTGGTGGGGCACACCCGGCATGACCTGATCGCGACCCACATGGACGGATTGGTGATCGGCACCGCGGTCAATACGGAAGAGAACCAGCCCGCCCAGGGCCTGCTGATCATGAACGGCCGCTTTTACCGCTCGGATGTAAGAGGAGACTTAACCGAGCTCTTTCCCGTGAACTAAAAAGATCGCTGTACGAATCCATCGCGGATGAAGGCAGTATTCGTGAATCCTGCCTATTTTGCGCGCTGGAAGATGTCTTCCATATCGTCGATTTCGACATTCTGGTAAAATTTGTATCCTGTTCCCGCCGGAATCAGGCGACCCATGGTGACATTTTCCTTGATTCCCCGCAGCA
>CAYVBC010000040.1:7782-10960 GCA_964449545.1 uncultured Clostridia bacterium
GTTCCCGCCGGAATCAGGCGACCCATGGTGACATTTTCCTTGATTCCCCGCAGCATATCTTCCTTGCCTGCGATGGCGGCTTCGGTCAATACACGCGTGGTTTCCTGGAATGCCGCGGCAGAAAGAAAACTGTCATACGCCAGCGCGGCCCGTGAAATGGGCAGCAACGCGGGTTTCGCTTTTGCCGGAGTTCCACCATCCGCTTCCACGCGGGCGTTTTCGCGTTCAAAGCTCCACTTTTCAACGATCTGCTCGGGAATAAAAGTGGTATCTCCCACGGTTTCAACCCGACGCCATTTGATCATCTGACGGATGATGATCTCGATATGCTTGTCGTTGATCTCCACGCCCTGAAGACGGTATACATCCTGGACTTCCTTGAGCAGGTATTCAGCCAGTTTCTGTTCACCCAGAACTTCCAGGATATCGGCGGGATTCAGGGGACCATCCATGAGCGGAGTCCCCGCCGTAATCTTGTCACCATCTCCCACCGTGATATAGGCACCCCGGGGAATGGTATGTTCATCCGGTTTCACATTCTCATCATTGGGGCGGATAAGGATCTTGCGCGCGCCCTTGAGCACCTTGCCGAATTCAACTGTGCCGTCGATCTGTGCCATCTTGGCCGGAAATTTGGGTTTCCTGGCCTCGAACAGCTCCGTAACCCGGGGGAGTCCACCGGTGATATCCTTGGTCTTGGCAAATTCCGAAGGAATCTTGGCCAGGGTCATTCCGGTTGTCACAATATCCCCGTCCTTGATCAACAGGTGGGCGTTGACCGGAAGGTAGAACCTGCGCTTGATGCGATGGGTTTTTTCATCACGGATCACGATCTGGGGCTGAAGTTCATCCCGCAGCCGCTCATTTTTTATATCTATGATAATCGTCGTAATTTTCCCGGTGGTCTCATCACGGTCATGGACAAAGGAGACATTTTCTTCCAGGTCCTTCAGCTCGGCAATACCATTCTCCGTAGTCAGGATGGCATTCGCGAAGGGGTCCCACTGCATCAGCAGGTCGTTCTTGTTGACCTTCTGATTATCCGTAACCATTACCTTGGATCCATAGATCACCGGGTACATGGCACGTTCCCGTCCCTTTGCATCCACGATCTGCAGGGATCCGATCCGGTTCATGGCAATCATATCCTTGTTCTTGTCTTTCACCACGGTGAGATCATGATAGCGGATCTGCCCTTCGTAGCCGGCATGAAGCTTTGTCTGTCCTTCGGCTCCGGAAGCCACACCACCAATGTGGAATGTCCGCATGGTCAGCTGAGTTCCGGGTTCTCCAATGGACTGCGCGGCGATGATCCCCACCGCTTCTCCCAGTTCGATGATCCGCCCGGTGGGCAGGTTCCTGCCATAGCATGCCTGGCAAACGCCGGCTTCGGTTTCACAGGTCAGCGCGGAACGAATCTTCACGCGAAGAATACCCGCTTCAACGATCTGGCGCGCTTTCTTTTCATCAATCTCTTCATTTGCGGCCACAATGACCCGCTTGGGATCATCGGGATCCACCACATCAATAAGAGAGTTGCGTCCCAGGATTCTTTCCAACAGGGGTTCAATCACTTTACCATTCTCAATGATAGCGGATACTTCCAGGCCGCTGATGGTACCGCAGTCTTTTTCCTTGACAATCACTTCGATCGCGGCGTCCACCAGCTTCCGGGTCAGGTATCCGGCTTCCGCGGTTTTCAACGCCGTGTCCGCCAGGCCCTTACGTGCGCCATGGGTGGATACGAAGTACTGCAGAACCGGAAGACCTTCCTTGAAGTTGGCCGTGATGGGGGTTTCAATAATCTCTCCGGAGGGTTTGGCCATGAGACCACGCATTCCGGCCAGCTGCTTCAGCTGGTCCTTACTGCCCCGGGCACCCGAGTCCGACATCATGAAGATTGGATTGATGCTGTCCCCTTCATAACTCATGCGTTTCATGTTGGCGAACATGGTCTCACGGATATCATCCGTCGCCTTGCTCCATTTATCGATGATATTGTTGTGACGTTCACCCGCGGTCATCAGACCGTTTGAGTAATCCCGCTCAATTTTTTCCAGCTGTTTTTCCGTACGTTTTATGATGGCCTGCTTATCATCCGGAATCACGAGGTCAGATATACTGATGGTAAATCCGGCACGCGTGGCATACTCGAAGCCCGCTTCCTTCAGGAGGTCCAATGTAACAACCGTATCCTTGAATCCGAGGGTCTGATAAATATAATGAACCAGGTTACGGATTCCCTTCTTCTTCAGCAGCCCGTTGACAAAGGGTATTCCTTCCGGCAGGAGATCGTTAAAAATGACGCGGCCGGGGGTGGTGACCAGCAACTGGTTGTCCTTACGGTGCAGGGTTTTCATCGGACAGTTGGCGATATCCTGGGAATCCTGCATGTAGGTGTCCAGATTCTTGATGTCGCCAAAATAGCGCAGTCGAATCATTGCGTTGATATCCACCAGCTTGTGTTCCAGGGCGTGAAGGACATCTTTCCGTGACGCAAAAATCATATTTTCACCCTTCAGCTTCTGTTTGCTGAAGGTAAGGTAATAGAATCCGAGGATCATATCCTGGGTGGGAACAGCCAGGGGCTTTCCATTGGCGGGAGAGAGGATGTTGTTGCTTGCGAGCATCAGCAATTTCGCTTCCGCCTGGGCTTCCAGGGAGAGGGGTACATGAACGGCCATCTGGTCACCGTCAAAGTCCGCGTTGAAAGCCGGGCAAACCATGGGGTGCAAGGTGATGGCGTTCCCCTCCACCAGGCGCGGGCGAAACGCCTGCACACCGAGTCGATGGAGAGTGGGGGCGCGATTCAACATGACCGTGTGTTCACGGATCACTTCAGCGAGCGCGTCCCATATCTCTTCACGATTCTCTTCCACCCATGAACGGGCGACGCGTAGCGTTGTGACCATTCCCTTTTTTTCCAGCTTGTTGTAGATAAATGGTTTGAAGAGTTCCAGGGCCATCTTCTTGGGAATGCCGCATTCGTCGAGGTGAAGTTTCGGGTCCACAACGATGACGGAACGGCCCGAGTAATCCACCCGTTTTCCCAGCAGGTTCTGGCGGAATCGTCCCTGTTTTCCCTTAAGGCTGTCTGAAAGCGACTTCAGAGGACGTTTCTGGGAACTCATATAGCTCTTATTTCGTTTCTGGTTGTCAAAAAGCGCGTCCACGGCTT
>CAYVBC010000041.1:0-2501 GCA_964449545.1 uncultured Clostridia bacterium
AATATCCGCTATTACAATTATCCTGAATACACCCGGGTGGTACTTGACCTCAGCCGCCCCATTCAGATCAAAGAAAAAGTTCTTCCCGGGAAACCCTTTACCCGGATGTATTTCGATTTGAATCAATGTCACCTGGACAGCAGTTACCCTTCGGAAAAAAGCCATGAGATCATCATTGAAAACGGAAACTTAAAACGGATACGCCTCGGGCGCCGTGGTCCCTCGACGCTGAGAGTCGTTTTTGATTTCCTTCATATCGGTCGTTACAACCACTTTTCCCTGAAAGCGCCGGACCGAATCGTTTTTGATATCTTTCAGGAAAAACAGGATATGGAATTGCCCGGAACCCCCGCGGAAACCATTGACGGAAAATACTCTCTTGCGCGACAACTGGGGCTTGGGGTTCACCACATCGTGATTGATCCCGGTCATGGAGGAAAGGATCCCGGGACCGCCAACCAGAGATTGAAGATTCAGGAAAAGAAAATCGCACTGGACATCGCAAAACGACTCCGTCAATTGCTGGTCCATAAAGCCGGATTCAATGTAACCATGACCCGGGAGGATGACCACTACCTCTCACTGGAAGAAAGAACCGCAATCGCCAACTCAAAAAAGGGAGACCTTTTTGTTTCCATTCACCTGAATGCCGCTCCCAACCGCAAGGCACGCGGAGTCGAAACCTACTTTCTCAGTTTTACCGAAGATCCATGGGCCACACGTGTTGCCGCTCTGGAAAATGCCGTCAGCACGAAATCCATCGCCGAGCTAAAGTCCTTAATCCACCAGATCATGCAGAACTCAAAGCTTGTGGAATCAAAAGTACTGGCCGGATGTATTCAACAACGTTTAACCGAATCCCTGAAAAAAAAATATGGAAAGATCGTAGACCTGGGTGTAAAAAAAGCACCTTTTTTTGTACTGGCCGGCTCTGACATGCCCTCAGTTCTCGTGGAGGCTTCTTTTATGAGCCATAAAGAGGAAGCCCGGAGGCTTCAATCCCCCCTGTATCGAAAGCAGATCGCGGATGGTCTCTATCAGGGTATCCTGGACTACACACACAGCCTTGGGAAAAGAGAACCCACGGCGAATCAATCGAAGACAACATCGCCTCATCCAAGCCAATGACTCAAACCCTTTCTGTTTTGAAAACTGTTTCAGGTGGAAATGATTTCCTTCAGATTGATGGAGACGTATGCGGCATCTCGCCCGAATCCTTTTCCCTGTTTGTCCGCTCCATCTGCAGCCGCCACAACGGCTTGGGTGCGGACGGGATCGTCGTGCGCTCGAAACGGCCGGATGGGGCAACGAAGTTTCGCATATACAACCGGGATGGAAACGAAGCTGAATTGTCCGGAAACGGAATGGCCGGGTGCGCAGCCTCCCTGATGCTGGAAAACCCGAATTTCCGTGAGATCACTCTCTTTACGGCGGTGGGCCCCCGGACGGTGACCCGCCTGGAATGTAAATCCGGAAAATATTTCCTGCTGGTTGAAATCGGCCCTCCGGACTTTAATAATCGCAACCATTTTCCCTTTCTGGACGGCAGGGATGCCACCTATTGCTACCAGGACATCCCCTTTACTCCCGTCTCAGTGGGAAACCCGCATGCGGTTGTCATCTTTCCCGCCGACACCCGGGAGGATTTCTGCCTCCAGGTGGCCCGGCGCCTCCAAAAAGCGAACATTTTCCCTGAAGGGATCAACATTGAGGTTGTTCGTCCGATCGATTCAGAGAAGGTCAAGGCCCTCTTCTTCGAACGCGGTGTCGGCAGAACTCAAACCTCCTCAACGGGAAGTGCGGCTGTTTTCGCCGTGTTGAAAAAGCTCAACCCGGAAATAAATTTCATCCGGATTGTGACGCCGGGCACCCACCCCCTGCGAATTCTCTCGAAAGGAGCCTCAATTGCGGTTGAAAACACCACAAAAATCGTATATAAAGGTGAATATGCTTGGAATGAAAAAACTGACTGTTTGTCTGTGTAGCGCCCTGTTCCTCTTCTTGCTTGCCGTTCCTCCCATGGCAGCGGACCAACTGTTCACCGTGGACGGAAAAGTATACGAAGGGAAGCTTGTGGCTTTTAAATACAGCACAATATTTTTCAACGTATACAAATTTGGAAAATTTTTTTCAAGTAGACGCTTCCCGATGTTTCAGGTCTGGAAGCTGGAATTCAATGACCCCAACAACGCGAGCCTTGTTTCTTCCTTTGAGACGGAAGCCAACTACCGGAAATTCCGGCAGGGAAAACGGATCCGTAAGATCCGTATTCCCTCGGATCAGAAGTGGGTAAACACGGGAATCCAGCTTAACATTGGCCAGGACATCCTTTTTTCAATATCCGGATCCATTCAGATCGACGCTGAAACAAAGGTGTTCCAGAACGGAAAGATTTCTCCCAAATTGAACCATCAAAACCCCATGCCCAGCCAACCTGCCGGGGCCATTATCGCCAAAGTGGGCGTGTCCGGCAAACCCTTCTATGTCGGAGACGACCGCGC
>CAYVBC010000041.1:2601-10916 GCA_964449545.1 uncultured Clostridia bacterium
TTATCGCCAAAGTGGGCGTGTCCGGCAAACCCTTCTATGTCGGAGACGACCGCGCTCCCTTTCATATATCCCAGAGAGGTACCCTTTTTGTGGGAATCAATGACAGCAGTTTTGAAGACAACTCCGGTGAATTTTCCGTTGTGATATACTACTGATCCCTTTAGTTCCTACTGGTCCGGAAAAACCAACTGAGGCGCGAATCCCCCCGCTCTTTCGGCTGGAGTAGCCAAGGCGAGCAACCGTCCCGTTTCATCAAAGATCCGGTACCATGGACTTGGCATGGCGGAAACCAAACGCAACACCTCACGGGGTTCAAGAGAATTCCCGTTGAGGACTCCGGCCCGCCCCTGTGCCGTCACAACAATCCGGGGAAACTCCGGAAGCATCTCTTCCATCGGAACCACATTGATGCCCGAAATATCTCCCCTTTCCCGGGCATCAAGATCCCCCACCGGGATGGCGTTCTCAACAGAAAATTCTCCGATCGCCATTCTCTCCAGGCTTTCAAGGTGAGCACCGCAACCAACCTTTTCTCCCATATCGTGGGCCAGAGAACGAATATAGGTCCCCGAACCCGTCTCCGCGGTGATTGCCAGCCTGTCAGGTGCAATCTGCTTTCCCTCCAGGGTGAAGACCGTGACTTTCACCGGTTTTGGGACAATGGGTACGCCTTTCCGGGCATAATCATACAGCGGACGACCATTCAGTTTCTTTGCCGAGTAAACCGGAGGAATCTGGATAATTTCCCCACGAAAAGGGGACAGCAACGCCTCAATATCCACATCACTCAGGTCAACGTCTTCCGGTTCCCCCAGGGGGCTGCCCTCTCTGTCATAGGTTTCTGTGGCAAATCCAAAGCGGACCACTCCGGAATACACTTTATGTCGATCCTGATAAAACTTGAAAAAGCGGGTTCCTCTCCCGATTCCCACCAGCAACAGCCCCTCCGCCATTGGATCCAATGTCCCGAAATGGCCGACCTTGTGCCCCGCAAAAACACGGCGAACACGTTCTACAGCTCGATGCGAAGTAATTCCCCGGGGTTTTATCAGAGGCAGCAGACCATGAATCATTTCAATTGCTCTTTGACGATTGCCAGAACCTCTTTCCTGGCCTGCTCAAAAGAACCGGAAAAAAAGAACCCCGCCGCATGATCATGCCCCCCGCCCTGGAAGTGTTTTGCGACGCGTTGAGAATTGAAGTTGCCCTTTGAGCGCATGGAAACCCGAAACCGGCGGTCATCAATCTCCTTGAAAAACAGGGTCGCTCGCACCCCGAGAATGGAACGGGCAATGGAAACGATATCCTCGGTTTCAATATCTTTCAATGTCAGGTTATCCAGAAAATCCCTTTCAAACCGAATAATGCAGACCTTCCCACCCATGGTGAGTTCCAGAGTAGAGAGAACCCGCTGAATCATACGAACCTTTTCATAGGGGTTGGAGTCAAAAAGCAGCGTGCTGACCGCATCGGGACGGATCCCGGAGAGGCGAACCAGCTCCGAAGCAATATGCAGAGAACGACAGGTTGTATTTGAATACTTGAAGGATCCGGTATCTGACGCGATCGCGGCATATAGATTAAACGCGATGTCCGGTGTAATTTTCACTCCCATTTCAAGACCCAGCTCAAAAATCAATTCTCCCACCGCAGCGGCATCCGGTGAGACCCAATTGAAATCCGCACTCCGTTCTCCGGTTGCATGATGGTCAATATTAACCGTTGTATAATGGCCAATATGAGATTGGCCATTGCGCTTTTCCGTCCCGCCTTCAATCATTACAAGCAAATCGAAGGGGTCCGGATAAATCTGACGATACTCTATGGCATCGTAACCGGGCAGCTGGGTCAGGGGAAACGGGGCCGGATCGGTATTCCGGAAAGAAACCGATTTGCCCAATTGGGTTAACATGGAGGAAAGCGCAAGCCCACTTCCGATACAATCCGCATCGGGGCGTACATGAGAAGTGATTGCGATCCGCTGGCTGTGCTGCAGAATCCCTGAAATTTTCTTTTTCATACGATTGTCTCTACTTCAGTTGGCCCGGTGTTACTGCAAATGCTTCGGGGATAAAGAAGACGCGACTCACACCACTCCGCGCCAGTGGCTTTCATCACATCCTATACACAAAAAAAAACAGCCGGGCTTCATTGACTGCATTATAAATATTCCTTTTCAACATGAACTGACAGCATGGGGAACTCATCCGCGACAAAGTTCTCAATCCGGGACAAAACACCGTCCAGTACAGGACGGGTGCAGGATATGGTGACAACCGCCACCTCCGCCTGCTTCCTTGAATCCTGATGGCCACTCTCGATGACCGCCACATTAAAGCGCCGTCTCAGTTTCTCTTTCAGGCTTCCAACAATCTGTCTCTTCTCTTTCAAACTGTGGGTAGACCTGGAATGAAGCTCCAGGACCATAACCCCCACGATCATTGTACGGGTTTGATGGTCAATTCATACGCTTCAAGCGTATCTCCGATTTCAATGGCATTGAAGTTCTTAACTTTTATTCCGCATTCCGTGCCGGCATTCACTTCGGCCGCCTCGTTTTTAACCCGTCGCAATGTTTCCAGCTCTCCCTCAAATACCAGGTCCTTCCCTCGAATCACCTTGATCCGGGACTTGCTGGTTACCTTGCCTTCACGCACGATGCAACCGGCAACCACACCAAGACGGGAGATCTTGAATTTCTGCAAAACTTCAATTGATCCAATCCGGGTTTCCACATACTCGGGCTCGATTTCTCCACGAATGGCCTTTTCAAGCTCCTCGGTCAGATGATAGATCACATTGTACAGTTTAATTTCAATCTGTTCCTGCTTGGCCATGGACAGAATTTTCTGAGGCGCCTTGACGTTGAACCCGATGATCAGCGCGGAGGAGGTGGAGGCCAGCAATATGTCACTTTCAGTAATATTCCCGACTCCGTCATGAACCACATCAATCTTTACTGTCTCTGTTTCCAGTGTTTTAAGCAATGTGCGCAACACTTCAGCAGACCCGAAATTATCCGCCTTAACAACAAGGGGAACGAACTTGGTCTTGCTCTCTTCCATTTTCTTGAACAGAGAAGCCAGGCTCAGTTTCTTGTCCTTATCCATTTCCTGTTTGCGGGTGTCCTTGTCCCGTTGCATCCGGATTTCAATGACCTTGCGTGCTTTGTCCACATCTTCCACAACCTGGAAGAGATCTCCGGATTCCGGCACACCCTCAAACCCCATGATTTCAACAGGAATGGGGGCTGTGGCTGAATTGAGTGGTTTGCCACTGTCATCGAAAATGGTTTTAATTTTTCCCACAGCATTCCCACAGATGAAGTAATCTCCGCGTTTGATCCGGCCATTGAGCATGAGAAGGGTTCCGATGGGGCCCAGCTTGGCATCCAGTCTGGATTCCACAATGGTTCCCCGACCGGGGATTTTGTCATACATCCGCAATTCCTGAATCTCCGCCACGAGAAGAATCATCTCCAGCAGTTGATCCAGGTTGGTGCCATTCTTTGCGGACACTTCCACAGCAACCACTTCTCCGCCCCAATCTTCAACCAGGACTTCATGCCGGCTTAACTCCTGCTTGACACGATTGGCATCCGCGCCTTCCATGTCCATCTTGTTTATGGCAACGATCATGGGAACATTCGCGGATCGCGCATGGTTTATCGCTTCAACGGTCTGGGGTTGTACGCCATCATTGGCCGCAACAACCAGAACCACAATATCCGTAACTTCAGCGCCCCGGGCCCTCAGGTTTGTGAAGGCCTCATGGCCCGGAGTATCGATAAAAATAATATCGTTACCCTTCATGTTCAGCTTGTAGGCTCCGATACTCTGGGTAATGCCACCCGCTTCTCGAGCCGCAACACGGGTTTTTCGCAACGTGTCAAGAAGTGTTGTTTTGCCATGATCCACATGCCCCATGACTGTAACAACAGGTGCGCGCAGCGCTGACTTCACATTTTTTCTTTTTTTACTGGTGTTGAAAACAAAATCCTCGTACGCTTCAATCTCCAGCTTAACTCCCAGCTTCTCGCACAAAGCTTCGACGACATCAGTGGGAATGATTTGATGGGTGCCGAAATCCACTCCATTTTCTTCCATCTGTGTCGCCAGAGTTTTCAGCTTGATGTTCAGCTTTTCGCTCAGTTCCTTGACGGTAACAAAGTCTGAGATTCGGATGGATTCAGGAAGTTCCATCTTCTCTACCTTAGGTGGAAGTGTACTGGAAACCTTTTTACGTCCAGGACCACCACGACCCGGGCGTCTTCCCCGACGCTGAAATGGTGGTGGACGGAATCGTTGCCGCGGACGGGAAGGCGGCACTTTCGGACCCGCAGGGTCCGGTGATATCGGACGAACGGCTGGACGGGTCGGCGGTGCCGGGGCCTCGGTCCGTGTTTTCTTTGGCTCCGGCGAAATGGAGGTCACTTTCCTGACCGACTTTGCACGCGGGTCCGCAGAAGGCATGCCGGCCTTCTTCTCCCCATCCCGGGATGGCTGAACCCCAATAGCCGGTTTCTCCTTCCCAAGTGCGCTCTTCTGATCAGGCTCAGGGGGAGCAGGGGCCTCCTTTTTAACAGGAGGCGACGTGACAACCGTGCTCGGGGCTGAATCCGTTTTCACCTTTTCATCGGGTGCGGCAATCACCTTGGATTCTAATGCCTTCTCCTGATCCATTTTCTTGGCCAGCTTCTTCGCTTTCTCAAAGGCCTTGAATTCCTTTTGCATGGATTCAATTTCCGAATCATTGGCGGAAAATTCACGGAGCAGCTCCAACTGCTCCATGGAGATCACCGAAGAGTGCGATTTCACGGCCAGGTTTTTCTTTCCCAGAAAGAACATGGCCAATTTATTGGAAATTTTAAACTGTTTCGTGGCCTCATGAAGTTTGATACTCTGCATAAAATACTCCCCTAGAGTTTTTTCTGGATGACTTCCGTTCGGTTGACCATCCGATTCGTCAACTGGATATTCCAGTGGGTCAATTTCGACGCCAGTCGGATATTGACCCCCCGTTTGCCAATGGCGGCGGAAAGTGAATCATCACTTACCGTTACTTCCGCCTTGCGATTCTCTTCATCCAGGATGGTTACTTTCAAAACATCAGCCGGAGTTAACGCCGAAGCGATGAATCGTTCCGACGAATCGCTCCAGGCAATCACATCGATTCGTTCACCCCGAAGCTCTTTGGTTATAGAAAGAACCCGGTTGCCATTCATTCCCACAATAGCGCCCACCGGATCAACCGTTTTATCATTGGAAAAAACAGCAATTTTCGTTTTTATTCCCGGTTCCCGGGAAATGGAATGGATCTCCACGATTCCTTCGGAAACTTCCGGGACTTCCCGCCTCACCAGCGCGAGAACAAAATCATTCTGATAGCGAGTTCCCAGAATCAACGGGCCTTTCCCTTCGGAAAACACCCGCTTTATATAGAACTTGATTATATCTCTTCTGACAAATTCATCTTTGGGCGACAGTTCTTTTTGGGGCAGGATTGCTTCTCCCATATCCAGTTCCACAATCACATTGCCCTTTTCAATCCGCCGAACCTCTCCGGAAACGAGAGTTCCCTGCAACGGAAGGTATTTATCGTAGATTTTCTGCTGCTCAGCTTTTAAGACCTTGTGCATAATAATATGCTTGGCTGTCTGGGCCGCCACTCGCCCAAGGGTTTCCCCTGGCATGAAAATTTTTACGGAATCACCTTCACGTACCCGGGAGTTTATTTTCAACGCATCTTTCCACGAAATCTCAAAAGCCGGAGATTCAACTTCCCGAACTACTGACTTTGTGATATACACTTGAATCCGACCCCGATTCCGATCGATTTCCACCTGGACATGTTCCTCCTGTTCCGGAGGAAAGTACTTTCGAGATACTGTCAGTAGGGCCTCTTCAATGGCAGAGTAGAAGATGTCCGGAGATATACCACGCTCCTTGCTCAACTGCGTTATGCTCTTCAACAGTTCTTCTGCCATTCACCTGCCTCATCTTGACGAACATTATAGGTAAATTTAACCTAAAAAGCAAGTTAACCTATTTACCGACAGGCTTTGTACCTCTTTTATCACGCAACCGGATCATGGCATCGCCAAACCAGCTCCACAATTGCTGATGAAACTTCCGTGAGCCGGGAACCGAGGATAGAATTTCCGGAAGAGAGACATTTCTCTCATCGGAAGGTGTTTTCCGAAACAATTTCTCGGGCTGAAAAAGAGACGCATACTCCGGATGGAACTGGACACCCAGCACCTGGGGGAACCTGCGATGAGAGATCGCTTCCACCACTTTTCCATCCATGGATACCGCCTGGACAACCAGATCTTCCGCAACAATACGAATCGCCTGATGGTGATTTGATAAAACCATAACCGGCGAAGCCACGGCGGGGAACCTTTCTTGCCAGAGAGAATCAGACTTCCAGCGAATGGGGTGGAAGGCCGGAGCCAAGCCTTCTTTTTCAGGAAAAAGCATCTGGATATATTGGGAGGAGTGAATGGATTCAGACGGTGCCCCGACCACCTCTTCCGCTGTCTGTCTGCCATAAATCTGCATTGGAATATCCTGCCATAGCGTACCGCCTCCAGCCACATTCATGACCTGGACCCCCAAACAGATCCCCAGTATGGGAAAATCGGGTGCCGAGTCCAGCAGAACGGGCCGCTCCCGGTTCCGCTCTCCCCCAAGCAGGTAAAACATGAAAGAAAGCTCCAGCCGGCAACGTACCGGGGTTTCAGAACGGGACAGAAGGTGGTGGGAATCTCCATAGCTGGAAGGCGGAATATCACTTCCTCCTGTAAAGAGAATCCCGTGAGCCTGAAGGAACAGATCATCAAACTGGGATGTCCAGCGATTCCGAGAAAAAAGTTCTTTATTCGAAACATCTCCCTTTACAGCTAAAAATTTCACCCACTTCATCTCTTTCTTTCGCACATGTTCCCGGGAAACATCGTATCCCGTTCTTTCATCCTCATGATAGAAACCCAGAAGGCATAGCCGCCTCAGATTCAACAACCCTTTTTTTCTGAGTACGGCGATGTTGTCAATCTGGCCTGGAGTCGGATGGCTCATGGCAAGCACCACGGGCGCAGGAGCAGTGTCTTTGCTGCCCGGAACACACCAACCGAAACTTACCAACACAATCCACACCAGGCAAAAGCCGATTGTTCGTTTCATTTCATTCTCCCGGATCATTTCACCCTCTTTTAGCACAATCAATGACCGATCATCAAGGCCGAGAAAGCCATAGACCCTGCGGTCAGGACTATGATATGATGACATACATGCTGAAATCGCTGGACCGATATATTCTGAAAGAAGTCGCCGTGCCTTTCGGAATCGGCCTTTCAGTCTACACGTTCACCCTTCTGATCAACAACATCATGCTCCTTTCCCACACTCTGGTCGCCAAGGCGGCAAGTGCGGAAACAATCGCCCGCATCCTCCTCTACCTTTTGCCGGACCTGCTGGCGTTTACCATTCCCATGTCCACGCTCATGGGAATTCTTGCGGGATTCAGCAGGCTCAGCAGTGATTCAGAAACTGTTGCCCTTAAAACCATGGGAATCAGCAACCGGCGCCTGCTTAAGCCGGTGATGATGTTCTGCCTCAGCACTTGGCTTGTTTCTTCAGTTCTGATTATGTTCGTCGCACCGGAAGCCAACTTCAGGCTCAACTCCCTGCTCACAAGAATCAGTGTTTCACGCGCGGTTTCCAAGATCAAACCCCGCACTTTCTACAGAGAATTCCCCTTCACCACGCTCTATTTTGCAAACATCTCAGATAAAACTGGCGAGTGGGAAAAAGTATTTCTCTACTCCCAGAGAGATGGAAATACCGACAGCATCATCCTCGCCCGGTCCGGACGTTTCATGCCGGCTCAGGAAGAGGGGCGAAGTTTCCTCCTCCTGAAAGACGCCAGGGTTCACAGTTTTAAAAAGAATAAGCCGGAGGAAAGCTATTCTCTAACCCGTTACGCCATGCTGAAAGAAGATGTTTCCTCCCGATTCTCAATGAAATTTTCCCGCAAGAGTCATCAACTGATATTCCCGGAACTATTGAAACGACACAAAAAAAAGCCGGGCGATATCCTCTTGAGTATGGAGTTTCACAACAAGTTCGCCTTGCCCTTTACCTGCCTGATTTTCGGCGTACTGGCCCTTTCTCTGGGATTGACCACCCGCAAGGGAGGAAAGATCAGCGGATTCATTATCTCCCTGGCCATCATTTTTATATACTACACACTCAGCACGTCCGCGCGCAGTATGATTCTGAAGGGAGCGCTTCCCCCCGGGCTGGGAATGTGGG